>JAAYGY010000011.1 GCA_012735575.1 Clostridiales bacterium | reverse complement strand
AACCGTCAGTATTGATGATACCGCCCAGGCTTCCAATGATACCAGGGATAATATGAATGTAGTGGCTTCAGCCATAGAGGAGATGTCTGCCTCTACCTATAGCCTGGCTCTGGTCTCTGAGGACACGGCAAAGAACGTGGAGCAGGTAAGGCAGGCCATACAGGATATATCCAACACAGTAAACAGGATTGCAGGCTCTGCCACCCAGGTATCCCAATCCGTAAATGAAGGAGCCACAGCCATAAAAGAGCTGAACATTTCCCTGGGGGATGTAAGCAGCAATTCAGAACGTTCTATGGTAATAATAACCGATGCTCAAAAGCGAGCCCAGCAAACCAATGAAATTATCGGGAATTTAAATAAATCCTCACAGCAGATTGGAAAAATCGTAAATGTGATTAATGATATAGCCGACCAAACCAATATGTTGGCCTTAAACGCTGCCATTGAAGCGGCGGGGGCCGGGGAAGCAGGCAAAGGTTTTGCTGTGGTAGCCAATGAGGTAAAGGAGCTGGCCAAGCAGACAGCAGAGGCTACAGAAGAGATCGCCCAACAGATTGAGGATATGCAGGGTAATATGGCCGATGCAGTTGCTGCGGTGGAGACCATAAACAAGGTCATCGAAGAGATAACTGATATAACCAATACAATTGCAGCAGCGGTTACCCAGCAGTCGGCAATTACTGGAGAGATATCCACCCTCATTTTAAATGCAGCCGGGGAGGTCAATTTAATAAGCGAAGAGATTCAGGAGGTCGCCAATAAATCCCAGGGCGCAGCCACCAATGCCGGCAATGCCTCCCAAGGGGTCCAGGAAATAGCCAGGTCTGCTCAGGAATTGACTCAAGCGGTCAATGAGGTAGCCTATAAGACAGATGAATCTTCCAACAAGATGGATCAGATCGCCGTAGCTACCAATGAAATATCTAGGGGGGTAAACGAGATAACCATCAGCACTCAGGAAATCAACCAGGCATCCCATGAGGCGGCTCAAGGTGCAGGTGAAACCAACCAGGCATCCATTGAACTGGCCAAATTGGGACAGAAACTTGAGGAGCTGGTCAAGCAGTTTAAAGTATAAGGGTTTGGCAAGGTTAGGAGGGGTTTGAGTGAGAATTAGATCAAAGTTACTACTTTCATTTTTAGCCATATGTGTTTTTGCATTAATAATAGGTATAGTTGGGTACTGGGGCATGTCCAGAGCCATGAGGGATCTATATGAGCTGGGCAATACAGCCATACCCAATGTGAAAAACATATTAACCTTAAAAGAAACTCAGCTAAGCGTAAACATGGTGGAAAATATTCTAACCAGCCCAAAGCTGACAGCTGAGGAAAGACAGACCAGGTATGTGCGCCTGGAGGAAAGCTGGCAGCGGGCCAATGAGGCCTGGGAATACTTAAGCCAGGCCAAGCTGACCGACAGGGAAAAGCAAATTTGGGAGCGGCTGGAAGTGGCCTGGGACAAATGGAAAAGTACCAACCAAGACTTTCTTGCCCTGTCCAAAAAGCTGGATGATACCAAGATACTTAATCCCATGGAAATCAGATATGAGCTGGCTCTAAGGCAAAAGGATCATTCCTACTGGATTTGGCAGCTCCTTCATGCCATCACCAGTGGCACGGAATTTGAAGGGGAGACAGATCCCACCAAGTGCCAGCTGGGAAAATGGCTAAACTCCTTTATCACGGAAAACGAGGAACTGGCCAATTATATAAGGGAGATACATGAGTACCATAACAAGGTTCACGAAAGTGGGAAGACCATAGCAGGACTTATAAGTGAAAATCCCGATGAAAAGGATGAGGCCATGAGGGTATATAACGAAATTACCCTGCCTAATATGGCCAAGGTGCTGGAACTTCTGGCAACCATGGATAATGCTGCCAAAGAGGCAGATATAATATACGAAGATATGGTAGAGCAAGCCCTCTATGTTACCAGGGAGGCCTTTTTGGAGACAGAGGCTATTCTTGATGAACTGGTAGAGGAGAACACAAAAGTAATAGCTCAGATGAATAATGAGGCGGACAGAAGAACCAGGTTTGCCATAATATTCTTAGTTGTCTCCATTCTGTCAGGTATTGCTTTAGCTGCGATTTTAGCCGTCATTTTAGCCCACAGGGTCACCATGGCCATAAGATATGTTCAGGATATGATGGGCAAAGCTGCTGAAGGTGATTTAACTGTTAGGGGAGAAGTGAGAAACAAGGATGAACTGGGTCAGCTGACTGACTCCTTCAATCAGTTTATGGAAAAGATCCAGTCCATGACCCGGGATATCTATGAAACTACCATAACACTTAACAGATCCTCGAAAAACCTGCTGGAAATCTCAGAGGACATGGCGGCAAACAGCGAAGAGGTCAATGGCAAGACTGGCGTAGTATCCGCAGCTGTAGAGCAAATATCCGTGACCATAGACAATGCTGCCAGTGCTTCTGATGAAACCAGCAAGAGCATCAACACCATTGCCAGTGCTGTAGAAGAGATGTCCGCATCCACAAGGAACCTGGCATCAGCCGCCGAGCAGACCTCGGTAAATGTGGATAATGTAACCCAGTTGGTCAATGATATATCCTCCAGTATTAACAGGGTAGCAGAATCGGCAGCAAACGTGTCCAACTCTGTTAACAGTGTTGCCACTTCGGTTAAGGAAATAAATACTTCCCTGGTAGAGGTAAGCGCCAACACTGAACGATCTACGCAGATAACCAAGGACGCTGAAAATAAGGCTCAGGAAGCCAATGTTCTTATTGGAAAGCTTAATATATCAGCCCGTCAGATAGGAAGAATTGTGGATGTAATAAGTGATATAGCCGATCAAACCAATATGCTGGCGCTTAACGCTGCAATAGAGGCGGCGGGGGCTGGAGAAGCAGGCAAGGGCTTTGCAGTTGTGGCCAACGAGGTTAAGGAGCTGGCAAAACAGACGGCAGAGGCAACGGAAGAGATAGCCCAGCAGATAAGCGATATGCAGGAGCAGATGGCCAATGTAGTGGCCGCTGTAGGCACCATAAGTAAAACCATAGACGAGAGCAACAAGATTTCCAATACCATAGCAGCTGCTGTAACGGAGCAGTCTACACTAACGGGAGAGATAACCCAGTCTACCATGTCAGCAGCAGAGCAGGTAAACGCCATTAGCAGTGAAATCAGTGATATTGCATCCAATGCCCGGGATGCGGTCAAGAGTCTGACAGAGGCATCTGCCGGAGTGCGGGACATTGCCCGATCAACCGTTGAACTGTCAGATGCTGCCAATGAAATAGCTGAAAGTACTGAAATCGCTTCTGGCAGGGTTGAGGATATTGCCCGGTCCTCCAGAGAGATATCCTTAGGCACTGCTGAGATCAATGAAAACATCCAGGAGATTAATGCTTCAACCGAGGATACGGCTAGTGGTGCTACCAAAACCAGTGATGCAGCTGCTCAGTTAGCAGAATTGGCACAGGATCTGGAAATGCTGGTAAACCAGTTTAGGGTTTAATTGATTTTAAGGGAGGACAAATTATTGAACAAAAAGCTTAAAGTCTTGGTAGTAGACGATTCCCTGGTTTACAGAAATATTCTATCAAGGGCCGTTGAAAAGAGCAGTATAGCTGTGGTAGACTGCACAGCCTCAAACGGGGCGATTGCCCTGGAGAGGCTGGAGCAAAGATCCATAGATGTGGTTTTACTGGACGTGTTTATGCCCCAGATGGACGGGATAGAAACCCTAAAAAAAATTAAGGAAAAGCACAGTCATATACCAGTAATTATGATTAGCAGCGGTGGAGAGGATGGAGCCAAAACAACCGTAACTGCCCTAAGGGAAGGAGCCATGGATTTTATCCTAAAGCCAACGTTTGGGGATACCCAGTCCAATATGGAGCATATTAGCAGGCAACTAAACCTTTTGTTTTCCCAGATACTTTTGGACAAATACCTTGTTCCTGGACAGGCAGTCCGTCCTTCCACAGAGGTTGCTGCACATGTTACCAAGGTTGATTATAAAGATGATGTTAAGGAGGATTGGGGCCATCAAGATGCCATGATACAAGTAAAAGATATAACAAAAGACCCTGCAATAGATATACCAGAAAATCAAAAACCTGAAAAAATCAAAAAACACCTTGATATATCATACAGTTACAAACTCCCCCTACTTAAGGGCGTGGATGTTATAGTTATGGCTGCATCCACTGGCGGGCCCAATGCTGTGGAGGAGGTTTGTAAGGCCTTGGGGGAGGAGTTTTCAAAGCCAATCTTATTGGTACAGCACATGCCCCCGGATTTTACCAGAATCTTTGCTGAGTTTTTAGCCAAAAAAGTCAGTATTCAGGTAAAGGAGGCACAGGAAGGGGACAAAATCCTGGGAGGCAGGCTACTGATAGCACCGGGAGGATACCATATGATAGTTAATCCCGATTTTACTGTTTCTATAACGGATGATGAACCGGTAAACGGTGTAAAGCCTGCTGCTGATGTTCTTTTCAGATCAGTAGCCAGGGCCTATGCCGGCAAGAGGGTGCTGGCAGTAACCCTTACAGGGATGGGTAACGACGGGACAGAGGGAATTAGAGCCTTAAAAAGAGCATGTCAGTGTTACTCCATCACACAAAGTGAAAGAACCAGCGTTATATATGGCATGCCCAGAAGCGTAGATGAAGCAGGTCTATCTGATGAAAGCGTGGACTTAAAGGATATGGGAACACGTATTAAGGAGATTAGTAGAGGAAGATGACAATGCCAAATATAACTTCTAAAGAATTTGAGCTCATGAGAGATTACATAGAAAAGGAATGCGGAATAGATTTGGGAAGGGACAAGGCTTATCTTATTGAAAGCAGACTTTCCGGTATATTAGCAGAATCAGGGCTCTCCTCTTTTCAGGAACTTTATAAAAAGCTACGGGATGAAAAAGATATAAAAATGAACGAAAAGGTGATAGATGCCATAACCACTAATGAAACCTTGTGGTTTAGGGACAAAACTCCCTGGATCATCCTGGAAGATGTTCTATTGCCCCAGTATATAGAGGAGATACGCCAAAAAAAACGGAGCAGGGTAAGAATATGGAGTGCAGGCTGTTCAACGGGGCAGGAACCTTACTCTACAGTTATGAGCATAGACAGCTATCTAAAAAAACATAACATAAAGGATATAAGTCTGGATCACTTTGAAATTTGGGCTACCGATATTTCCCACAGCGTACTGGATATAGCCAGAGCGGGGAAATATGACAGCATATCCATCATGAGAGGCTTGGAGGATGAATTCAGGGACAAATATTTTACTAATGAAGGGAGGAAATGGATACTATCTAGAGAAATAAAAGATAGGGTTAAGTTTAGACAGTTTAACCTGCAAAACAGTTTTATCACCCTGGGCAAATTTGATATAGTCTTTTGTCGCTATGTACTCATTTATTTCTCTGCCCAGCTAAAAAGGGAGGTAACCAAGAAGATTCACGGGGTTTTAAACCGGCCCGACGGAGTGCTGTTTTTAGGTAACTCTGAGTTTTTTACCAACTATGAGGACAGCTTTGTAAAGAGGCAGCACAAAGGGGGAGTATATTATATGGTAAAGGAGTTTGAAGTATGAAGGTCTTATCCGTTGATGATTCAGCCATGATCAGAAAGATTATCAGAGGGGCTGTTGAGGTTTTGGATGGTGATCTGCTGGAAGCATCTGACGGTATAGAGGCTCTTGAACTGCTGGAAGAGGAGTACAGGAGCATTGATCTAATACTGTTGGACTGGAACATGCCAAGACTTGACGGTATGGAGGTCCTAAAAAAGCTAAAAGCCGACAGCCGCTTTAGAGCAATTCCTGTCATGATGGTCACTACAGAAAGCGAGAGAAGTAATATAGTAAAAGCCATACAACACGGGGCTGTGCACTACCTGGTTAAGCCCTTTACCATACAGGAACTGGTTAAAAGGATTATGGAAAGTTTAGGGAAAGGGGGTTATAAAAATGACTAGCATGGATATTGAAAAGATTGCCGATTACTTTACCGATAGCTTAAGGCAGGTGCTGAGAACCATGGCAGGTTTTGAAGTTAGCAATACTTCCTGTGATCAACTTGATTTTTCAGATAAAGAATCTAACATTATAGGCATTATGGTGCTTCATGGCAAAAAGGATGCCGTAATATCCCTGTCCATGGAATATAGTACAGCTGCCATGGTTATAGCATATATGACCGGAATACTGCCCGAGGAGCTTAGTGAATCGGATCTTTTCGATGGAGTGGCAGAGTTGGTAAATATAATGGCAGGAGAAGTAAAGGCAAGACTGTCCAATACCCCCTACCATTTTCTATTAACCTCTCCCTTTTCCATAGGAGGAACAAGTTTGAAGGTGGCACGAAAGAAAAATCTCACGGAAGCCTGCAGGCATTTGAAGGCAGGTGAGATGGACATCACCTTTCGCATTGCCTATATATAAGAAGGAGATGTGATAAATGGATATAGATTTATACCAGATATTTGGTACCAGCACCAAAAACATCATTAAAGAAATGCTGGATTTAGATATAAAAGGAATGGACTCCCTGAAGGAGGAGCCCGGTGAGATACACTCTATGGGAGTGTCCTCCATTATTACCTTTGCCGGTACTAGAAAGGGCAGGCTTCTGATAGATATGGAACCTGGCCTGGCCCTCTATGTGGCAAACACCTTGTTAGGCGAAGAATATGATAATATAAAAAATCAAATGGTCCTGTCCACAGTCTCGGAGATCAATAATATAGTATCCGGAGATGCCGTTACCCAGCTAAACAACAGTTATTCAATGAGACTAAGACTTGCCCCCCCAATAGTATTTACAGGCCAGGACGTTATAATCTCTATCCCCAAGATCAGCTCCCTATCCTCGTGGGGCGATACGGATTATGGCAGGATTCGTATCAATATAGCCTGGGAAGGGGGAAATAGCTGATGGACGTTAAATATATACTGCCTTTTTTGGAATCCATAAAAAGTGTACTGGAACAGTTTGGTGTAGATCAGGTTAAGCGGGGACAGCTGGCAAAAAACCATATAATGCATGTAAATAATGACATTACAGCTGTAGTAGGCGTGGTAGGCCAGGTTAGGGGTAACATTGCCTACTCCATGTCGGAGGATACTGCACAAAGGATAGTGTCCGCCATGATGATGGGCATGCCAGTAATAGAGCTGGACGAGATGGGAAGAAGTGCCATAGGTGAGTTTGCCAACATGGTGACAGGCAACGCCTCTATTCTTTTGTCCAACTCAGGACTGGAAGTGGACGTTACGCCTCCCTCTATCATATTTGGCAGGAATGTATTCTTTATTATCAGTACTGTTGACACAATCAAAATAGATATGGAGACCTCTCTGGGCAGGATAGAGGTTAATATTGGTCTGGAAATTTAAAATATTGTAAACTTTTGTCCGTAAACATAGCAAAAAAAGGTCGATTATGGTAAAATAGAGTAAAAGCTAGAAGAGAAAACGTTTATAAGCCTTTAGGAGGAAATGTCAAGGTGATTAAAAGGATTTTGTTAGTAGATGATTCGCCCATTATCCATAGATTGTTAAGGAAAACTCTGGAAAGCAACGGCTATGAGGTGTGTGGCGATGCCAAGAACGGAAGAGAAGGGGTTGAAATGTACAAATCCCTGAAACCCGACTTGGTATTTATGGATATTACCATGCCCATCATGGATGGGCTGGAAGCCGCAAAGTTAATAAAGGAGCTTGATCCTCAGGCAAGAATTATTATGCTTAGTGCAATGGGTGATGACGAGATAGTGGGACAGGCAAAAGAGCTGGGCATTGATATTTTCCTTAAGAAACCCTTTGATGATTATAAGATTATCAGCGCAATTTCAAAGGTTATATAACCTAAATACTGGTGTAACCTTGTGTAAGAAGGTAGATTGGGGGGCAATATGGCTTATAACATTTTGATCGCTGATGATATGTTATTAAATAGAAAGTTGATCAAAAGGGCGCTGGAACAAAAGATAGACAATGTCAATTTCCTGGAGGTAGACAATGGAAATAAGGCATTGGAATACATATTCAAGGGTGTAGTTGATATTGTTATACTGGATCTAATAATGCCTGGGAAAAATGGTTTTGAGGTAATCAAGGAGGTAAAATCTCTTGAGGAATACAGGGATATACCCATAATTGTAAATTCTGCCATGGATGAGATAGATATTATTCAACAGGCTTTAGAGCTTGGGGCGACGGACTATTTTACCAAGCCTTTGACCATGCAGCAGATGCAGATTGTGCTGCCCGTCAAGGTCAAGAACGCACTAAAGTCCTATGAGCAAAAACGATTACTGCTTGAAATGAACCAGAGGATGAAGGAACAGCTGAAAGTTGCCACTGCACTTCAAAACATATTAATAGATGAATCCAAATCCCTGCCAGGCGTAGAAATGATAGGAAAGTATATTCCTAGTAGCGAGCTAAGTGGGGATTTTTATGAATGCATACAGATAAAGGACGAAGTGTGGATATTCATTGCCGACGTATCAGGGCATGGTGTGGCCGCAGCCATGATTTCCTCAATGATGAAGGTTATGTTTAAAAATCTGGTTACCCAGCATTCCACTCCGGCAGGAGTGCTTAGAGAGATGAATTCAACCTTTTACAACATAACCCACGGCACCTATTATATTACCGCTTTTATAGGCCTTATTAAGGATGACCTTTTAATTTATGCCAATGGCGGTCATCCCTATCCTATAATGGTGGATACTCAAGAGAATAAGGTTTTCATGCTGGAGAATAACGGATTTATTATTGGAATTGTTAATGACTATGAATACCCCATGCATAGTATAAAGATGAAGTCAGGAGACTATATAGTCATGTATACCGATGGACTGCTTGAACCTGAGGAATCGGAAAAGCGTATGAAAAGCTGTGATGATCTCCTTACATATTTTGAGGGCCGCAGGGATATGATAAAACAAGATCCAGCCTTGCTGTTGGATTCTATTGTTAAGGATTTTGGCAAAGATACCAGCCATACATTGAAGGATGATGTGGCAATTATGATAATCAGAAAAAAATAAGCAAAAAAATAGTGAGAAAGTCCAGGTTTCCTGGACTTTTCCACTACTCTTCCTGGAATGTTACCTTATTTTTTTCTGCAAAGGATTTTAGAACGTTTACTACCCAGTCAAAATCGTCCTTAATTATGCCCTTTTCGATAATGTAAGGAGTGGTTTCACCGTTAATGTCGATTTCTACCCTGTCAACAGTCCTCTTAATAAAGAGTTTCTTCTTTTCTGCCTGAGTTTTTCTAATGGCTGCAATATTTTTAGCAGCAAATCTCTTCCAGTGCTTACCGCTTCCAGTATTTAATGCTAATTCTCCTAAGTCGGCATTAAACTCTTTAACATATTGTGGGGCTGACATTCACAATTCCTCCTTAAACGTTTTTTACTCCCTTATATGGTCGATAAACGTTAAAGGATTGTATAATAGTTAAGATTGCAGATAGATAAGTAGAATATATTTTAGTAAAAATGAGCGCAAGGGAGCTACTGTGATTATTATAACATATTTTTGCAGACATATAAAGGGAGTTTGCAGAAAATATTGATAATTAAGTCTTAAAAAATATAAACTACTAAATACATATGCACATGGTAGTTATTAAATGTCCGCTATAATTATAACTATATTTAATTATAACTATAAGAAAAGGATAGGTATTATGAGAACTCTGATAAAAAATATAGACATCTTAACCATGGATGAAAATAATACTCAATACAAAAAGGGATGCATTTTGATAGAAGATGACAGGATAGCCTTTGTTGGTCATGAAACTGAACTTAAAAAGGTTGCTGAAAAAGGCACCAAGTATGACAGAGTGGAAGACGGCAAGGGCAAACTGGCCCTGCCTGGCTTTGTAAATACCCATACCCATATAGCCATGACCCTTTTTAGGGGTTATGCCAATGATTTACCCCTTATGGAGTGGTTGTCCCGGAAGATATGGCCTATGGAGGATAAACTCGTAGAAGAGGACATCTACTGGCTATCCCTGCTGGCCATAGCAGAGATGATCAGGGGAGGAGTTACTACCTTTGCCGACATGTATATGTTTATGGAAGAGACGGCACTGGCGGTACAGCATTCCGGGGTAAGGGGGGTTTTGGCCAGAGGTCTGCAGGGACCTGATGCAAATTCCCAAAAAAGACTTGAGGAAAATAAAAGGCTGTGGGAGAACTGGCATGGACGGGCTGACGGCAGAATTCAGGTTATGGTAGGACCCCATGCCATATATACCTGTGATCCATCATACCTGGTAAAAGCCATGGAACTGGCCGGAGAATTGGGAGTAGGAATTCACATTCACCTGTCCGAGACCAGGCAGGAGGTAGATAACTGCATAAAGGAATTAGGAAAAACCCCTGTCAGGCATTTATATGAACTCGGCCTGTTAGATGGTCATGTTCTAGCTGCCCATTGCGTACATTTATCCAGCGATGATATGGATATTTTAAAGGAAAAGGATGTAAAGGTGGCCCACTGTCCCTCCAGCAATCTAAAGCTGGGCAGTGGAATAGCACCTGTTCAAGATATGATAGATAAAGGCATTACAGTGTCCCTGGGTACAGATGGTGCTGCCAGCAATAACAACCTAAGCATAATGAAGGAAATGGCCCTGGCTGCCCTTATTTCAAAGGGAGTCAGGGAGGAGCCTACCTTAATTCCTGCTACTAGTGCCCTTGAAATGGCAACTGTAAATGGTGCCAAAGCTCTGGGTCTTGACGGGGATATAGGAAGCTTGTCTCCCGGAAATAAAGCTGATATTATATTGCTGGACGTAAATGGGCCGCACTACTATCCCCAGGCCCACTGGGAAAGTCATCTGGTATACAGTGGATATACTTCAGATGTATATAGTGTATGGGTAAATGGCAAAAAGCTAATGGAAGACAGGAAACTTTTTACAGTAGATCTGGATAAGGTATATTCAGAGGTTAACAAAATATACAAGAGGATATTGGGGGAATAAAAGGAATTATGCTTGATAAGAGAGAGATCAAAAGAATTGATGAAAAGGCAATAGAAGACACATTACAAAGGATACTTTTGGCTACCCGCAGTCTGGTTATGTACCGGGAGCTTGAAAAACTGCCTGTTTGGCAAAGCTTAAGCAGCTTTTTATCAGATGTCCTGGAGGAAAGGGACACTCCTACTAGTCTTGTTCAAGGATATTACGATTTTTTAAATGCTTTTATTAATTCCTGTTATTCTATGGATTCCGGCCCCTATTCCTGGAAGGAGTGGCTGCTGGATGAGGTTTTGCATACAGAAAACATATTCACCCTTTGGGCTGAAAATGATAAGGGAGACCTGCCCCATGCCATGTCCCGGGCTGTAGGCCATGATCTTGATTGTATAGAAAAAATAGCCCATATTCCCTGGGATGCCCTCCTATCTTTATTGGAGAACAGGATCGGGGATAGAAATCTTTTAAACATATTTGAACAGGATAAAAAGAGTTGGGAGCAGATATGTTTTGGCAGAGGCCTTGATGGCTGGGATATTGCCTCATTAATGAAATATTACAGCCATAAGGGATCGGGCATATTTAGCAAATTTAAGGGTTTTTACTGGAACGGTTCATCCCTGGAGAGTATTAGACAGACCGATCCCATTACTTTGGACCAGCTGCTGGGCTATGATCATCAAAAGCAGGTTTTGCTGGACAATACTGAAAAGTTTGTTTCTGGTTTTGCTGCCAACAATGTTCTTCTATACGGGGACAAGGGGACAGGCAAATCTTCTATGGTAAAAGCCCTGATCCATGAGTTTTCCCACAGGGGGCTTAGGCTGATAGAACTTCCTAAAATCCATTTAGGGGACTATCATAAGATTCTTAACCATATAGAGGATAGAAAGTTTAGGTTTATAATATTTATAGATGACTTGTCCTTTGAGGAGCATGAAGTGGAATACAAGCACATTAAAGCCCTGCTGGAGGGCGGGCTAAAGGTAAAACCCGCCAATGTTCTGGTATATGCTACATCAAACCGAAGGCATCTTGTCAGGGAAGTGGTATCGGACAGGAGCAGTACCGGTTATCAGTACAATGACAGAAATGAGATATCCCCTACAGATACCATGCAGGAAAAGCTGTCACTGGCCGATAGATTTGGCATTACCTTGACCTTTATAGCTCCAAATCAGAAAGGCTATCTGGAAATGATAGAGGCCATGGCCAAGGAGCGGGGTTTAGACATCGATAAAGAGATTCTCCATGAAAAAGCTCTGATGTGGGAGAAGAGGTACAACGGCCGGTCCGGCAGAACTGCAAGGCAGTTTATAGACGATCTGGAAGGATATTTAAAAGCATAAAAAATCCGCATAAAAATGCGGATTTTTTTTATGCTTAAGTGTTTTAAAAAATAAAATTAAGGGGTATAATAAAGATTACAGGGAAATGTAGTTATTAATACTATCTTAAGAGGTAATTTATAAAAGATTAAAGGTTTTGTAAAACTTTCGAAATATTTTTAGGGTATAATAAGGGCAAGGCAAGAAGTAATCAATATACATAAGGAGGGGAAACCATGAAAGCTTTATTAAGATCCGATATTGTGAGAGGTATAACAGGTGCAGGTTTGTCCATAGGAATTATTTTGATTATTATGTTCCCCTTACTATTTATGAATATTTTTTCAAAGCTTATTAACCTGGGATAAGTTTTAAGATAAGCTTAAAGAGCTTTAAATAAGAAATACCACAGAGGACTTTATGTCACTGTGGTATTTTTGTTTACTGTGATATTTTTGATTTTAGTAATGTTTTGGCCTGTTTTACAGTGGATTCTGACAGGAAGATAACCAGATTTTTGCCCTTGTTCTTTGCCAGATACAGGGATCTGTCAGCTGCTTGGAAAAGCTCTGTAGGTGTCAGGCCATCCCTGGGGAAGACAGCCATACCAATGGATACAGACAAGGGTTCCTCCATATCCGGTACCTTTATACTCTTTTCTATGTTGCTTCTTATCCGCTCTGCAACCTGTACAGCATCCTTACCTTTAGTGTTTGGGAAAATGATTACAAATTCATCCCCACCGTATCGGGCAGCTATGTCCGTAGACCTAACATTCTCTTTAATTATATGGGATACTCTTTTCAAAAGTTCGTCTCCCTCTAAGTGCCCCAGCTTATCGTTATGTTCTTTGAAATTGTCCAGGTCCAGCAGGGCAAGAGAAACCGGCTGGCCATTTTTCATGGCCTGCTCTAAGGTATAGTCCAGGCTTTCATAGAAGAATTTTTGATTATATAATGAAGTCAGTCCATCCCTGGTAGCCAGACGGTACATATTCTTATGGGTCTTGTCACATAAAAGCCCTATGTACAGCGAGAAATACAGGAAAAACACTACCCTTAGTATAATTTCAGCAGGGACTTGTCCCAGCTCTATATATAGCAGTACTGTATATAAAAAGGAAATAAGGGTAGATATAACAATGGCTCCTTTTACGCCATATCTTATACCCCAGAAAGTGATGGGAAATATATAAAGTAAATAGGCATGACTGTTTACCAGCTCCATATGGGATAGTGCATAGGTTATGTAAAAAATATCTACTATGTATATTGCACCGGTAAAAGAAAAGAACAAGGTGTTTCTGAAACGTTTGCAGGATAGAATAATGATAGATAATGCTAAATGCAGTACCGCAAATATAAGTAGGGGTGAGGGTTCGATCTTGTGGTTTTGCAGTGCCAGAATGCTTACTATAAGATAGATGGAGCACAGATTTCTGTTAACACTTTCTATTATCAGGTACTTTTCGAATCGCTGCCGGTCTATGAACCTATAATTCTTTCTATTTCTTAAATACATAGGTAACCCCCAAAAAAAGAAACACCAACATACCTACTGGTATGTTAGGAAAAGACCATATTATTTAGTAAAAAAGTCCTATATATAATGTATATACAAATATATCATAAAATTGGTGAAAAGTGAAGTGAAAATTTAAGAAAATATCTGAACATTTTGAAACGCAGAACCATAATAACTGCCCGGGGTTAAAGCCCCGGGCAGTTATTATTTCATAAAGACATGGTTGCCTATGGTTTCTCTATATTCAGAAGGTCTGCTATGCATCCATCTTGAGGTAGCAGTTTTCGGATTATAATAGAATAGACAGCCGTTAGTTGGATCTATCCCCCTTAAAGCATCCAGAGCTGCCATATAGCTTTCCTGATCCGGATCTAAATTTATCTGCCCATCTTCTACACAGGTGAAGGCCCTGGGCTGATAAACTACTTCCTCCAAGGTATCAGGAAAGAGGGGGGAATTTATCCTGTTCATTATAACTGCTCCTACCGCCAGTTTGCCAATATAGCTTTCTCCCCGGGCTTCTCCATGTATAACCCGGGCCAGAAGATGGATGTCATATGACTTTCATAAATCTTCACTGCTTTGTTCACTGGCACTTACAGGCACTATAAAAAAACTTTGCACAAGCAGGCTTAAGAGACAAACCCAGAAAATTTTTTTCATGGTATATCCCTCCTAAAAACTATTGTTAACTTTTTTACAATAAAAATGCCAGGAATATTAATTTATAATTTTAATAAAGTGGAAGCAATGGAATAATATATAAAACTTTTTCATGTTCAATTATTTATTAGATATAATTTGTATTAAAATAATTTTATAAATAATATTATTTTAATATAAATTATTATATAAACCGGTTGCGCTAGTTCCACCGCAGTCATTTTACTCTTTTTAAAAGCTTATCTCCTACTTTAAAAACATCACCTGCTCCCATGGTAAGAATCACATCTCCCGGTTTGGCGTTTTCACTTAAAAAATCAACGGCCTGGTCGAAAGAGGAGATGTATCTGCATGATTTTCCTTTAGACATAATAGCCTTGGCCAGGTTCTCTGAACTAACCCCTTCCATAGCCTTTTCTCTTGCGGCATAGACATCGGTGACTATGATTTCATCTGCATCTATAAAGGATTCAGAGAACTCATAGAACAGCTTCTTTGTTCTTGAATAGGTATGGGGCTGAAAAACGCACCAGATTTTCTTATGGGGAAATTTTCTTGCCGCCTGTAGGGTGGCCCGCACCTCGGTGGGGTGGTGTGCATAGTCATCGATAATGGTTACATCATTTAAACTGCCCTTAATTTCAAAACGCCGGTGGGTGCCTCTAAAATCCATCAATGATTCCCTTATTGTATCTATAGACACCCCTATGGTCCAGGCAGCGGCTGTGGCAGCCAGCGCATTATATATATTGTAATAGCCGGGCACTTTTAGCTGGAAGTGGCCCATATCCTGTCCCTTATAGACAGCACGGTAGGATGGATGCCCTTTTTCGTCATACCTAATATTTTTTGCCATCCAGTCCCCTTCCTTTTCTATAGAAAAGCTTATTTTTCGTATATGAACCTCTTCCATTAGCTTAGAGACCAGGGGATCGTCGGTGCATCCAATAAGAAATCCTTTAGGAGAGATAAGGTTTGCAAATTTTACAAAGGCCTTGTAGATACTGTCAATATCCTTATAATAGTCCAGATGGTCTTCATCAATATTAAGTATAAGGCCCATATAGGGTTTAAAGTTTAAAAAACTTTCATTATATTCGCAGGCTTCGGTTATAAAGTACCTGCCCTTTCCAATTCTTACATTACCCCCAATATCCTCCAGCTCTCCCCCCAATAAAATGGTGGGATCAAGGCGGGCGTTTTGCAGTATAATAGATATCATGGAGGTGGCAGTGGTTTTACCGTGACTCCCTGCTACGCCTATGGAATAGGGATAGTTTTCCATAATATGCCCAAGGAGTCTTGCTCTTTCCATTATGGGCAAGCCCTTTTCTTTGGCAGCTATCATTTCCGGGTTGTCGTCTTTTACCGCAACGGTGTACACCACCCAGTCGGCACCTTCTATATTAGAAGCATCATGGCCGATATAGATCTTTATGCCCTTGCTTTTTAATCTGTCGGTAATATGGGTTCTGTTAAGGTCTGAACCAGAAACTTTAAAGCCCCTGTGCAAAAGGACTTCAGCCAGACCGCTCATGCTTATTCCGCCAATGCCTATAAAATAGACGTGGTTTCCTTTTGATAAATCTATATGTAATTTTTTCATGTAATCACTCCTCGAAACCAATGATTGTATTAATATATCCAAAAAATTGGCATATTATGTATGTCCATAGGGATTAAGGACAAAATTTGCGTTATAAAAATCCTTAGCAATAAGAAGGATTTGAGAGTAATCAGGAAAAAAGGACAGGTTATGCTACAATAATAATTAATACAAGCCGTTTATTTTAAAATATTTAGTTGACATTCTTAATATCATGTACTATAATTATGAATCGTGGCCGACAAAAGTGAATAAAAATTTGGAGGAGTACCCAAGCGGCCAAAGGGGGCAGACTGTAAATCTGCTGGCACAGCCTTCAGTGGTTCGAATCCACTCTCCTCCACCAGAGTAAACGGTTGATGTAGCATCAACCGTTTTTTTATATTCCAAAAAAACAAAAAGCATTTTCATATTGCAATTGTTTACAACAAATGATAATATATATAAGGTTAAAATATAGATAATGCTAAAATATTAAGGGGTTTTGGGGGTATCATGATATGGAGTCACTTATAGGATTTTTTGAGGTTATGAAAAAGGAATTAATAGTATTTTTTACTGCAGCCCTTCCTATAATAGAGCTAAAAGGCGCTATGCCCGTTGGGGTGGGCATGGGTCTTAGCTTAACTGAATCTTTCATTGCCTCATACCTTGGCTCCATATTACCGGTACCATTTTTACTGTTTTTCTTAAAACCTATTATGGCTTTTTTAAGGCGTACCAAGTTTTTAGCGCCTGTTGCCAACTGGATTGAAAGGCGTACCCATAAAAAAGGTCAGACTGTTAGAAAATACAGCCTGTTGGGGCTGTTTATTTTCGTTGCGGTTCCCCTTCCCACTACAGGAGTGTGGACAGGCTCGGCTATCGCATCCTTTTTGGATATTAGGATAAAGCATGCCTTTCCTGTTATAGCCCTGGGCAATTTGGTGGCGGGACTTATTATAATGGCCTTAACCTATCAGATATTTTAGGATATGCCATACCAGCTTATAACATTGACGCAGGCTGTTTCATATGTTATATTATTAGAAAACTAAATAAGGTTTTCCTTATCAAGAGAGGTGGAGGGATGGGCCCGATGAAACCCGGCAACCAGTCCATATATGGATCAGGTGCCAATTCCCACAGAATCTTTGGATTCTGAAAGATGAGGGTGTATTATGTTAAGTAAGCCCTCTTTTGTGAGGGTTTTTTCATTTTGTATTTTTTATACTTAAGGAGGATAAAAGAATGGGTAAAAAACTGTTTACCTCAGAATCGGTGACCGAGGGACATCCAGACAAGATATGTGACCAGATCTCCGATGCAATATTGGATGCTATACTGGAGAAGGATCCTACAGCAAGGGTGGCTTGTGAAACCGCTGTTACCACCGGACTGGTATTTGTTATGGGTGAAATCAGCACCAAGTGCTATGTAGATATACCGAAAATTGTAAGAGAAACTGTGGCGGAGATTGGATATACCAGGGCAAAGTATGGTTTTGATTCCGAAACCTGCGCTGTTCTGACTTCCATAGACGAGCAGTCCCCTGATATAGCCATGGGGGTGGATTTGGCCCTGGAGGCAAGAGAGGGCTGCTATGATGATGAGATTGAGGCAATAGGCGCAGGAGACCAGGGAATTATGTTTGGGTTTGCATGCGATGAAACCCCGGAGCTTATGCCCCTTTCCATATCCCTGGCACATCAGTTAACCCTAAAGCTTTCTCAGGTACGGAAAAATGGAACCCTTTCATATTTAAGACCTGACGGCAAGTCTCAGGTGACAGTTGAATATGATGGTGACAAGGTGGTCAGGGTGGATACCGTTGTTATCTCAACCCAGCACAGGGAGGATGTGGATCAGGACACCCTTAGGAAGGACATTTTAGAGCATGTAATAAAGCCCATCATTCCAGAAAATCTGATGGATGAAGATACAAAGATATTGATAAATCCCACAGGCAGGTTTGTGGTGGGCGGCCCTCAGGGGGATGCAGGGCTGACAGGCCGAAAGATTATAGTGGACACCTATGGAGGACATGGACGCCACGGAGGCGGCGCTTTTTCCGGTAAGGATCCAACAAAGGTGGATCGTTCTGCATCCTATGCTGCCAGATATGTAGCCAAGAATATTGTAGCAGCAGGTCTTGCGGACAAGTGTGAAATTGGCCTGGCCTACGCCATAGGAGTAGCCAAACCGGTATCTATCCTGGTTGATACCTTTGGTACCGGCAAAATATCTGATGAGGCTATTATAGAGTTAATAAATAAAAACTTTGACCTAAGGCCGGCAGCAATTATAAGGGATCTGAATCTTAGAAGGCCCATATACCGTCAGACAGCAGCCTATGGTCATTTTGGCAGAAAGGATATTGATCTGCCCTGGGAAAAGACCGACAAGGCTGAGACCCTTAAAGAGCAGGCCAGGAAATATATGTAGGGAAGAATCCCCATAAATCACCTTTTTTAAATGATATGCGTATTATAAATCAGATAAAAATCTGATTTACAGGGAGTGAGGCTTATGTACTTACCTACATATATGGCCGTTTCACTTTGGATATTTGCATTATTTGGCTTTATATGCCTGATAATAAGGGTGATTATGGGGTATAGATGGAAGGGCCAGGCGGGAAAAGGCCAGTACAGCATAATTATTTCTGCCAGAAACCAGCAGGAAACCATAGAGGGTCTCATCAGAGGGTTTATCCTGAAGTCAGGCATAAATGGACAGGAGGATGCCCTCTTTAACGTGGTCCTGGTAGACGGGGATTCCTCTGATGATACCCCTGAGATAATGAAAAGGCTGGCTAAGGAATACTGCTGTGTAAAATTTGTAAATTCTGAAGAACTGCCCTCATACCTAAAGGGATTTTGGTATAGGGGTAATTAGAAAGCCAAAAACACATTTTGGAAGGGTATAGAAGAAAAAGATAGTATAGAAGAAAAGAAGAAGAGTGTAGAAGAAGTGAGAATATAAGATTAAAAAGGGTGAAAAATTTAAATATAAGGGAGTAGTCTGTACTCTGTTATGGTAGTAACCGACAACTTACCTTCTCCCCCCAATATAGATGTCGAGGATAAGATTCCTCGATTTTTTCTTTTTTGGGTCTTTTTCTATATGCTGAAACTGGTTGTACAACACTAATTTGGGGACCGGTCCTCTGTATGGAGGATATTATGAATTATCTATACAAGGAACTGGTACAGCAGGCAAAGATAGGCAACAAAAGAGCTTTTGAAGATTTACTGGATAAGCTTAAGCCTTTAATCTATTCAGCTATAAGGAGCTACAGTAAGGGAAGGGATCCGGAAGATTTGTATCAGGATGCCTGTGTTATTTTACTGGAGGCGGTCAGGGATTTTGACGAAACAAGAAACATCCCCTTCCTGGCCTTTGCAAAAAGCAGGATATATTTTGGCATCCATAACCCAACCCGGAAAATAAAAAATGAAATATCCTTGGATGAACCTTTATGGGAAGAGGGGCAAACCCTGCTGGATATGCTGGAGGATACAGGTGAAAAAATTGAGGATAGACTAGCCAGAAGGGAACTGGTTGAAATCCTTAATAATGGGATGGACAGCCTTACCCAAAAGCAAAGGGAGGTTATACTTGATCACTACTTTGATGGGAAAAAGCTTAAGGATATTGCCATTGATCGTGGGGTTCACTACAAGACAGTTCTTGGACTTAAAAATCGGGCTATTAAGGAACTATACCAACAGCTTAAAGGATTTAAAAATACTGTTTGAAAAGATTTTAAATCATATATCCTTTTTGTAAAGCTGCCCAATCTATTAAGTAAAAGCCAGAGACACAGGCTTTAAAATACAGGGAAAGGGGGGAAGATGATGGCTTTAGTGCTAAACAGTCTGGACTCTCGCCTTCAGATTCAGTTTCATCTTGGGGTTTACGAGGAAGGCAGGGAAATTACCAGGACCAAGAGTTTCAACCGTATCAGAAGTGAAGCAGGAGACGAAGACCTTTATGAGGTAGCCGCTGCACTGGCAGGACTGCAGCAACACACTGTAGTTGCTATCCGCAGAAACTCCAACGTGGAATACGGGGAGGAGTAAAGCAACCTTAAAAGATTTAAATATATAAGTAAGGAGGTGAAAAAGAGTGGACAAGGTACTTCAGATGAACTTTAGGACAGGCTTGGGCAGGAATATGAGGATTACCCTGGAGGACCCCAGGGAGGATCTAACCGCTGATGACATTAAAGACGTCATGAACCTTATTATCTCCAAGGATATCTTTAATGTAGAGGGCGGGTTGGCACAAATCGCCAGCGCCAGTATAGTCACTACCCAGACACAGCAGGTGGTATTTGAATAACCCTTAACAAAGGAGGTGCGCGGCACCTCCTTTTATGTACCCTCTGCTTCTATGTATCCTCTAAAGGAAACAATATATATTTTTCACACTAGATTCAGGTTAGAGAGGTGGTGAACAGAGTGGAACAGATGCTTGGATTTGTAGCAAACTTGGGTTTTCCCATTGTTGTATCAGTATATTTGCTGGTACGAATTGAAAACCGGATGGAAAGCCTGACAGAATCCATCCATCAATTGGCCAAGGCAGTAGCCACATTAAAGCAATAGGGACAGTATTGTCCCTATTGACACGAACACATGTTCGGATTATAATATCATTCAAAGACTATTTTTACGGCTGAATGATAAACAATCTTAAGATAGGAAAGTGAGGGGGGTACAAATGAACAGAAAAGGGAGAAAGGAGATAAAGAACTGGATAGATAAGGGGATTTACGGTTTGGTACCCATATATCATAAAGATGGCGGGAACTATACCAAGATCATATTTAAAAACAATCCCCCTATTATAGTGGAGAAAAAGATAAATACGGTTCTGGTCAGATTTGCAGCATATTTTCAAAAGGATATAAGATTAATCAGGCAGCAGGCTCGTGAAATTACAGGACAGCGCAGCATGAATCCTCTGCCAGTTACCCTGGATATTATATTGGTACCCTTTAAAATGCGAAAACCTGTAGGCAAGGATGATGGTGCAGTAGGCTATATACTAAGTAGTGCTATTGAAAAGATTGCCCAGGCCAAGGATGAAGTCAGGATTGTTTTAAGGAACGGACAGTACCTAAGCGTACTTGACACCTATCTAACAGCTAAACATCATATTGGCTACGCACATCAGGTTTATTACCATCTCTTACAGGAGTCTGGCACAACTGCTATCAATACCTACGGATTATGTCGGGAGTGCGGTCAAATGTACAATCAGCCTATAACCAAAGGGGATTTTGTAGCCTTATCCAGGAATATAGGGGAACTGGTTTACAAACTGGACAAGCTGAAAAAGTAAAGGCAGTTTTCATTGTGCATATTAATAAAAATGTTATACTTAAAAAACTTTAATAGAAGAATTGTGTGAAAATTTTAATTTCACTATTGACGTATGATGGCTAAATGATGTATAATCTCATACAATAAATTTATATGGTTTTAAAGACTATGAACGGGAAAAGTAAACTTTCCTTCGAACCTACAGCGAGTCGGAGATAGTGGGAGTCCGATGGGGAGAGGTTAGTTGAAGTTCTCTCGGGAGTTGCAAGCTGAAGGATTCTTCTGGTAGGCTTAGACGGTGGCCTTCGCCGTTATAGGAAGGGGGATATGGCGTCTCTTATTAGAGATTAGTATCCTTGTTGAGTGGACTATTTTTATAGTCAATTTAGGTGGTACCGCGGGAATAACCTCTCGTCCTATACTTTTAGGATGAGAGGTTTTTTAGTTTATATATTTAAAATTTGATAGAAAATTTGATAGAAAGGAAGCGAAATCTATGATTATAGTTATGAAATCGGGATCTACCCAGGAACAGGTTGAAGCCGTTGAAAGAAAGCTGAGGGATCTGGGTTTTCAAACTCATCCCATATATGGGGAGGTAAAGACGGTAATAGGTGCTGTAGGCGATAAAAGGCTGGTTAAGCCTCACAGTATTATCCATATGGATGGCGTGGAAAATATAGTGCCTATAATGAGCCCTTATAAATTGGTAGGACGGGAGCTTATAAGTGAAGACACCATTATTGATGTGGATGGAGTGCCTATAGGAGGAAAAGAGTTGGCGGTTATGGCCGGACCCTGTGCTGTAGAGAGTGAGGAACAGCTTATGGAGGCAGCCGTGAAAATTAAGGAGACCGGGGCTAAAATCCTTCGAGGGGGAGCCTTTAAACCCAGAACTTCTCCCTACTCTTTCCAGGGTCTTGAAGAGGAGGGACTAAAACTCTTGGCTCAGGTGGGTAAAGAAACTGGTCTTAAAATAGTGACGGAAGTAGTAGATACCAGGGATGTGGAATTGGTCAGCCAGTATGCAGACATATTGCAGATAGGGGCCAGGAGTATGCAAAATTTCAGGCTGCTTAGCGAATGCGGCAAGGCTGATAAACCAGTACTATTAAAGCGGGGCCTGTCTGCCACCATAGAGGAGTGGCTGATGGCAGCTGAATATATTTTATCAGCAGGTAATCCCAATGTTATACTATGCGAACGGGGAATCAGAACCTTTGAGACTGCTACCAGAAATACCCTGGATATAAATGCCATACCAGTAGTAAAAGAACGTTCCCATTTGCCCATAATAGTTGATCCCAGCCATGCTACTGGAAACTGGAGATGGGTGGAGGCAGCGGCCAAGGCTTCCATAGCAGCTGGTGCCGACGGGCTTATGATAGAAGTTCATCCAGACCCCAGCAGTGCCACCAGCGATGGCCAGCAGTCCCTAAAGCCTGAAAAGTTTGTAGAGCTGATTAAGGCATTAAAGCCAATAGCCCAGGCTGTAAATCGTACAATTTAATTCACCCAATCAATGTTAAGTAAATAAGATTAATGTTTAATAGCTTGAATTAACTTGTTATGCTTGTTCAACAACTATCACTATATAACCATAATGTGCTATTGAAGGTTAACTTTTGATTTCCATGTTTATTTATACTTAAGGAAAATGGTTTGTTCCGAAATCTTCCAAAATACATCGGGAAGCTGCCTTATAGGTCCCATCTCTGCAAGATTATTACCGGCACTTCTCTTAGAGGTATTCCTTACGGGCCATTGGAAGATTTCTCCGCAAATCCATTTTCCATCACAAGTCACGCAGCTCTATCTTTCCCTACAGCAACTCCCTAAAGTAAATTGTCCCCGTCAATATATTCTCCATCAACATATGTAAATGAATGATGAACTTTAGATTTTGTGATATAATTTTTATAACTATCCTATTATATACATTTTATTATAAGCGTTATTGTAAACATAAGAATTTCAGACGGTGGAGGGCTATTGATGGCTGAGGTAATTGGGGTAATAGTAGAGATAATATTTAGAAATGAGGACAACGGCTTTACAGTGCTGGATCTTGTTAATGAAGCTGACGGCACTTTGGTTACAGCCATAGGCACTATACCCTTTGCTGTGGAAGGGGAGAGGGTAAGGATAACGGGAGAGTGGTCTGTTCATCCCGATTATGGGGAACAGATTAAGATAGAACACTATGAAAGCGCGGTACCCACCAGTCTAGACAGCCTGGAAAGGTACCTGGCATCAGGCCTTATTAAAGGTGTAGGACCTAGCACAGCCAAAAATCTGGTTGAACATTTCGGCTTGGATACCCTGGATATAATTCAGTTCTATCCCGACAGGCTTACAGAAGTGCCTGGAATAGGTCCCAAAAAAGCAGAAACCATAGCAGCCTCCTTCTATGAGCAAAAGGAAGTCAGGGAAGTAATGCTGTTTTTACAGTCCCATGGTATCTCCACCAACTTTGCTGTAAAAATCTATAAGATATATGGAGATCAGACCATACCTATCCTAAAGGAAAACCCCTACCGCATGGCCCAGGATGTAGTAGGTATTGGCTTTAAGACTGCGGATAAGATTGCCCGAAGTATGGGGGTAGAATTTGATTCCCCTTACAGGGTAATGGCGGGCACAAAATATGTCTTATCCCAGGCTGCAAACAATGGCCATACCTATCTGCCCAGGGAAGAATTAATAAATAATGCAACTGTCCTTCTTGGGGTAGATAGGGAGATGGTAGAAAACGCCATAGTATCCCTTGCTATTAATCAGTCCATAACCCTAAAGGAGACAGAGGAGCATACGGCTGTATATCTTCAAGCCTTTTACGTTGCAGAAAGCAATATAAGTAAAGCACTTATGGAACTGACTATGGCAGAAATGTCTATACCCGTTGATAATCTGGACAAGGTGCTTTATGACCTTCAAAAACAGGAGAATATAATCCTGGCCCAAAATCAGAAGGAGGCGGTCATAGAGTCCCTTCAAAACGGGGTTTTGGTTATAACAGGGGGGCCGGGTACCGGTAAGACCACCACCATCAATTGTATAATAAAACTCTTTGAACAGCTGGGCTATGAAGTAATGCTGGCTGCCCCAACGGGCAGGGCTGCCAAACGCCTGTCGGAAACCACGGGGCGGGAGGCAAAAACCATCCACCGCCTTTTAGAGTACGGTTATTCCGGTGATGGGGAACTGGATTTTTTCCAAAAGGATGAGGACAACCCCCTGGAAGGGGACGTAGTTATAGTTGATGAGATGTCCATGGTGGATGTTCTTCTTATGAATAATTTACTGAAGGCCATTGTTCCCGGTACCAGATTAATAATGGTAGGGGACGTGGATCAGCTGCCCTCGGTAGGGCCGGGCAATGTACTTAGGGATATTATAAACTCGGGGCTTGTAAAGGTTATAAGGCTGACAGAAATCTTTCGTCAGGCACAGGAGAGTATGATTGTATTAAATGCCCACAGGATTAACCGGGGCGAATTTCCCATGCTTAATGTGCCGGACAAGGATTTCTTTTTAGACAGGCGGCAGTCCCCAAAGGAGATACTGGAAACCATTGTAGATCTTATTTGCAGGCGCATACCTGGATTTGGGCCATTTGATCCCCTTATGGATATACAGGTATTATCGCCAATGAAAAAAGGCCTGGTGGGAGTGAATAATTTAAACGCAGAGCTTCAAAGGGTGCTAAATCCCCCAAAACCCAATAAAAATGAAAAGGCCTCCAGGGATATGGTGTTTAGGGAGGGGGATAAGGTTATGCAGATAAAGAACAATTACAACCTCACCTGGAAACGCTATAGCCGTGGAAAGGTCATAGAAGAGGGCGACGGGGTATTTAATGGGGACGTGGGGTTTATAGAGTCCATAGATAACGATGACAGGGAAATGAAGGTAGTTTTCGATGACGACAAGGTTGTTGTATATGACTTTACCCAACTGGACGAACTGGAACTGGCCTATGCCATATCAATCCATAAAAGCCAGGGCAGTGAATTCCCTGTAGTGGTTATCCCCATGGCCTGGGGACCACCCATGCTTATGACCCGAAATCTTTTGTACACTGCTGTTACAAGGGCACGAAAGATGGTGGTTCTGGTAGGCAGGGAAAAAACCATTCAGGCCATGGTTCAAAACAATCATATAACCAACAGGTATTCAGGGCTGGAGAGAAGGCTTAAAAATCTCTTTTCTACCCTGGTAGTGGATGATAAATACAATGTCTTTGGCGGTAATGTCTTTGGTGATAATGCATTAGGTGATAATGTCTTTGATGATGCGGAGGATTGATATGGATCTTCAAACCCTTTGGCAATCATTTTTGGATATTGTCTATCCAACGGATATAAGATGTTTAATATGTAATGCAAAAAGGGAGGAAATGTCAGGCTACGGTATATGTAAAATATGCGAATCCCACCTTCCCTTTATAGAACCTCCAGTTTGCACAAAATGCGGAAAAATGATGATAGAAGAAAGCCTGTGCCTGGATTGTCAGCAATCAGACCATGCCTTTTACAGGGGAATATCCATTTTTGAATTTAATGCTGAAGTCAGAAGGTTAATTCACCGATATAAATATAAACAGGAGAAATATTTGTCCACTCCCATGATTCATTGGATGTCAGAAGGTTTAAAAGTATATAAATGGGAATTTGATTTAATAGTACCGGTACCCCTTCATCCCATCAGGGAAAGGAAGCGGGGTTTTAATCAGGCAGATCTATTGGCCAGGGGACTAAGCAAAAGTACGGGAGTGCCCCTGGTAAACCAAGGTTTATTAAGAATTAAAAATACCCCTCAACAGGCAAAATTAAGCAAAGAGCAAAGGCAGAGAAACTTAAGGGATGCATTTATAATAAGTGAAAGGGCAAAAAGTTTAAAGACTTTTCATAATAAAACCATTTTATTGGTGGACGATGTTTATACCACAGGCAGTACCGCCAATCAGTGTGCCAGTGAGCTGCTTGCTGGGGGTGCTGACAGGGTATATGTTATTACCTTGGCCACCGGATCCAATTTTTAAAGGAGTGACAAAGATGGATATTAGAAATTGTAAGCGCTGCGATAGAATCTATCAATACAGGGGCAGCAAATATTGTCCACAGTGCACCATAGAGCTGGACGAGATTTTTATAAAGGTTCGGGACTATATCTATGATAACAAAAACGCCACTGTTTTAGATGTATCCCAGGCTTTGGGAGTGGAAGAGGATATTATACTGGAGTTTTTAAAGCAGGGCAGGCTGGAATTGTCTTCTCCGGGACTTGATTATCTTTGTGAACGCTGTGAAAGACCAATTACCACAGGCAGATTTTGTAGCGATTGTATAAGGGAACTGGATAGTGAGATGAAAAAAGGTTTTAAAGATATTGCAAGTTCGCCAAAGTCCTTGGGCAGGGATAGTAAGAGGATGTACACAGCGGAAATTCGAAAAAAAAGAAAGGGACATTAAATTTGTCCTAAACTTTTTTATTAGTTTTGACGATATAATATATGAAGACCTTTATTAGGAGGAATTAAGCGTGAAAATTAATCCATCCCAAATAGCCAAGGCTATGGAGATATACAAGGCTCAAAAGTCCTCGAGTGTAAGTTCAGATAAAAAAAGTAAAAGAGAGAAGGACGAAGTGGTGCTATCTGACAAGGCACAAGCTTTTCAGCTAGCTTTAAAAACCATACAAAGAAATGACGGAGTAAACCTGGAAAAGGTACAAAGGATCAAAAAACAGATAGAAGAAGGACAGTATAAGGTATCTTCCATAGACGTAGCAGAAAAGATGCTGGATCAAACATTGTCCAGGAACAAGATTTGAGGGATACAGCCATGGAAAAATTATTGACGGATATTTTAGACAGTATGGAAAGGGAAAAGGAGATATACAACCAGCTAATTGAGCTTTCCACCCGCAAAACCCATATTATTTTAAAGAAGAAGGTTGATGTGCTGGACAAGCTGGTAAATCTTGAACAGGAAATGATAGAGCATATTAAAAAACAGGAGCTTGAAAGACAGGAACTGGTGGATAAAGTGGCAAGGCTAAAGAATGTAGAACCCGATGAAGTTAACCTGTCCAGCCTGATTGATTGGTCACAAGGGGATATAAGACTAAGGGCTGAAAACCTGCAAGAGGAATTTATAAGGATAATTGAAAGACAAAGTCATTTGAACGATATAAACGCCAAGCTTATAAAATCCAACCTGGAATATATAGACTTTGCCCTAAGCCTGATGACAGGAGAGGGCGCATCGGGAAGTATCTATAAGAAGGAAGGAAAGGTTTCAAAGGGCGGCCAAGGCCGAAGTATTTTCGATACAAAGGCATAATATATAAGACTTAATGACATAAGACTTGGTGATATAAGACTTAATGGTATAAGATTTAATGATCAAAGGCTTTATGATATAGATAATGTTTGGAGTGAAAGATAGATGAGATCAACATTTTACGGTTTGGAGATAGCAAGAAAGGGCCTGCATGTCAGCCAAAAGGGCCTGGATGTTACAGGACATAACATAGCCAATGCCAATACCCCGGGCTATACCCGCCAGCGTCTTGTTACATCCTCCATTGAACCTAGCGTATACGGCAATGGAATATTTACCTATACAGCCAAAGGCCAGGTAGGGGGCGGGGTTACCATACAGGAGCTAACCCAGATTAGGGATAAGTTTATTGACATGCAGTACCGCAGGGAGAATACAAAGCTGGGCGAATGGACAGCAAAGACCGATGCCCTGCGCTATATAGAAGATGTATTTAGAGAGCCATCTGATGCGGGACTAAACGCAGTGCTGGCAGACTTTTTCTCTGACCTGCAGGAACTATCAAAAAACCCTGAAAGCAAGGAAATCCGTACCCTGGTCAGGCAGGATGCCATAAAGCTTACAGAAACCCTGCACCATTACTATGATCAGCTCATTCAGCTGCAGGGTGAACAGGACACCGCTATTAATATTACCGTAAATGAGATAAACGATAAAATAAAGAATATACGGGATCTTAACGAGCTTATCTTTAGGTTTGAGATAGGTGGAGAGAAGGCCAACGACCTTCGAGACCAGAGAAACCTTTTAGTAGATGAGCTATCCAATCTTATAAAGATAAACTACTACGAAACCCCGGATGGCAGATTCCGTATTGATATAAATGGTATGCCACTGGTGGACCATGTCCATTATCAGGAGATAGAAACAGTCAAGGATGTAAAAAACCCTGCAGGGGACGGCCTTGACGATTTATACTCCATTAAATGGAAGGGCACTAATATGGATGTGGCCATAAACGGAGGAAAATTAAAGGGGTATCTGGATATTAGAGACGGAAAGACTCCAGACAGAATGGGCATACCCTACTTTATAGAACAGCTTAATAAATTTGCCGAAACTTTGGTAACAGAGTTTAATGCCATCCACAGAACAGGATATACCCTTCCTGAAGGGGACAAGCCTTCAGAGACAGGAATAGACTTTTTTGCAACGGTAGATAAGGACGGAAACCCCATTAAGATAACCGCAAAGAATATTAGACTATCCCAGGAGATTTTAGACAGTGTGTACAATATAGCTGCATCCAGGCAGCAGGTGGATTTAAACGACCCCAACAAGCCGGGAGACAATGAGATAGCCTTGGAGCTTGTGGGGCTTAGAAATAGAAAGGATATTCCCATAGTGGGCAATTTCGAAGACTTTACAAAAATGGTCATCGCAGATCTAGCCGTTGAGTCCTCCCACAGCCAGAAGATGCTGGAGGGGCAGGAGATGCTTACCGACAGCCTGGATATTACCAGACTTTCCATATCGGGAGTATCCCTGGATGAAGAGATGACCATGATAATTCAGTATCAGCATGCTTATTCCGCGGCAGCCAGAGCCATATCCGCCATGGATGAAGCCCTGGAGATACTTATAAACCGCACCGGGCTGGTAGGCAGATAATTAAGGAATAAATATTAGGAGGAAAACTCATGCGTGTAACCAATTCCATGATGATAGGCCAGCTAATGAAGAATTTAAATAAAAATCTAAAGAGGATGGAAAACCATCAGTATCAGCTGGCAACTGGTAAAAGGATATCAAGACCGTCCCAGGATCCTGTAGGCATTACCAGAAGTCTTCAGGCAAGGACCGAGCTTTCCAAGATAGAACAGTATAAAAGAAATGTAGAGGATGCCAAGGCCTGGCTTGTTCAGGCAGAAACTGCTCTGGATGAGATGAATTCCTTGATTCAAAGGGCATACGAGTTAACTGTAGATGCCACCAACGACAGCAAGGCCCCTGAAGACAGGCAGGCTGTAGCAGAGGAAATAGATCAGCTGATGAAACAGCTACTGGAAACCGCCAACACCTCCTATGCTGGAAGATCCGTATTTGGCGGATATAATACTGGGGACAAGCCCTTTGAGGTAAGGGAGGACGCAGGTCAAATGTTCCTCTGGTACAACGGTGAAAAGATAGCCAATCTTTCGGATCCCGATTCCCAGCCTGTTGTAAATATTGCTGTTGAGAAGATAGAGTATGAGATAGGTGCGGGCAACAGAATGGATATTTCAACCCCGGGACCTGAGGTTTTGGGAATAGGAAATGATAACCTGTATGCAGTATTCTATGGATTATTCCAGGCCCTAAGCGATGGAACCGATGCAGACAGAATCGGGCAATATATAGGAAAACTTCAGGATCAGCAGCAGGAAATCCTGTCCCACCTGGCAGAGGTAGGGGGTAAGACCAACCGCCTTGACCTTATTAAGACCAGGCTGGATGCTGATGAATTAAACTACACTGGTATTAAATCCCATGTAGAGGATGTTGACCACGAGAAGGTTATAATGGAATTTATGATGGCAGAGATAGTGTACCTTTCCTCCCTGTCAGTAGGTGCACGAATTATCCAGCCTACCTTAGTAGACTTTATACGCTAATAGATTTATGCTAACAGATAGGTGATAGATAAATGGCACTGCGTATTACTCAGGTCTTTGGACAGATTGGCATAGACACCTATAGATCCTGGATGGATATAAGGCAGACACCGCCCAAGGCCCATATAGAACAAAGAAAACCTGAACTGTCCATAGAAGGAAAGCTACCAAAAGTTTATATCGACCAAACCCAATGCTTT
>JAAYGY010000089.1 GCA_012735575.1 Clostridiales bacterium | reverse complement strand
GAGATATTTGAATATACTTGTGAATTAGGAACAGTATATCACATGTTTATTAAACGAGAAATTGAGACCAAAGTAGATGATACAGTTTGGTATGACTTGATTACACCTTATGGCTATGGAGGCCCGATAATAAAAAGATGTGAAGCTGGCAGAGAGAATGAACTGGTAAATGAATTTGGCCATGCTTTCGCGCAGTATTGCAAAGAAAACAACATAGTAAGTGAGTTTATTAGGTTTCATCCTGTAATAAAAAATTCAGAACTATTTAAAGATATATATGATGTTATCTATATGAGAAATACGGTAGGAACGAATTTAGAAGATTTTGACGACCCTATTCACAGCGAGTTTTCGAAATCCTGCCGAAAAAAAATAAGAAGAGCATTAAGGGAAGGGGTAAAATTCGAGGTAATAGAGAATCCGGATAACTTTGATACATTTAAGAAAATCTACTATTCCACTATGGACAGGAATAAAGCCTCTGATTATTATTATTTTGATGATGATTATTTTAATAGTTGCTTAGAATTATTGGGAGAACATATTATATCTACTAAAGCCTATTTTAAAGGAGAAACAATTGCGGAAGGATTTTATTTTAAATATAAAAATATAATACACATTCATCTGTCAGGTACTTTAAATGATTATTTATATTTGTCTCCGGCTTATGTTCTAAGGTATGCAATCACCTCTTGGGGAAAAGAGAATGGTTATAAACTAATTCATCACGGCGGTGGAACAACTAATAGTGAAACAGATTCTTTATATCGATTTAAAAAACAGTTTGGCAAAAACACCGAGTTCAAGTTTTATATTGGAAAGAAAATATGGAATGAAGAGATTTATCAGAAATTGTGTAAGATAAAAGGAATTGGTGACAGCATTGATTATTTCCCAGCATATAGGGAAAAATAGGACAAACTTTAATCATTTGGTAATTATGGAGGCTATTATATGGATACTTTAAAAGGAAAAAGGTTATTGATTTTAGGAGGTAATAGAATTTCTTGCGAGATTGTAAAAAGAGCACAAGAAATGGGAATCTATGTAATGGTGACGGATTGGTATCCAATAAAAAATTCACCTGCAAAACAAATAGCTGATGAGGCGTTTTTAGTAAGTACAGCAGATGTTGATGCTGTAGTTCAGCTTATCAAAGAAAAAAAAGTTGATGGTGTATTTACTGGATTTACGGATTCTGTACTTCCTTACTATGCTAGAATTTGCGAAAAAGCAGGGCTGCCCTGCTATGGTACAGAAAAACAATTTCAGATTATGATAAATAAGCGAAAGTATAAGGAATTATGTAAAAAATTTGGTGTACCGACAGTAGAAGAATATACTATTGATGATTCTTTTAAGGATGAAGATTTTGATAGGATTAAATACCCTGTTTTGGTGAAGCCAGCAGACAATAGTGGTGCTAGGGGTATTACGATTTGCAGAAGCAAGGAGGATCTTAAAGAGGCCTACAATAAAGCCGTTACTTTCTCTCAAAGCAAAGAGGTTTTGGTGGAGCGTTATATCGAAGGTAAAGAGGTTACTACTTTCTGGTTTTTCCGCGATGGAGAATTATATCTAACTGCACTAGGTAATAGGCATGTTAAACATAACCAAGAGGGAGTAATTCCACTACCTGTTGCTTATACCTTTCCATCAGTATACTTAGATAAGTATCAGCGCGAGGTAGTACCTCGAGTAAAGGAGATGCTCAGTTCTATTGGCATAAAAAATGGTATGATGTTTATGCAATGTCTTGTTGAGGATGGTAATTGTATTGTATACGATATAGGTTTTCGCTTAACAGGCTCATTAGAATATAAACTATTGGATAAAATTTGTGGCTACAATCCATTGGATATGATGATAAGGTTTGCGTTAACTGGATCAATGTATGATGGTGATCTAAAGCCTATGATAAATCCAGACTTCGAGCAATATGCTGCCAATATAACTTTTTTGGTTAGACCTGGTATAATTGGAAAAATTATTGGAGTAGAAGAAATCAAAAAAGTGCCTGGTGTTATTGATGCTGTATTAGCTCATGTGGAGGGTGATGAAATTCCTGAATCAGCTTTAGGCACATTAAGGCAAATTGTACTTCGTGCATTTGCTGTTGCTAAGACCAAAGAAGAGCTAGCAAAAATTATTAAGCAAGTTCACAGTTTATTTCATGTTTATTCTGACAAAGGTGAAAACATGTTATTAAGTAATTTTGATGTAGCGGAAATGGAGAATGTTGTAAAATGAACAAGCTACCAGATACTATTCTTATTACAGGTGCTGGAGGAGTACTGGGAAGAGAACTGGTTGAGCAATTGATTAAGAAGGAAAAATGCCATATCATAACTCTAGAGCTTACAAAGGAAAATTTTCCTTTAGACTTTTTCCATAATGATAGGATAGAGTGTTATGATAATCGAGATTGGAAAGATGGCAGATTACCCTGGGATAAAATTGATGTTGTCGTTCATAGCGCATTTGCACGTTCTTCAAATGGGCGATTGTTAGCAGCAAGTCTCGAATTTACAAAAGAACTTTTTACCCAGGCTGTAGAAAATAATGTCTCATCTATCATAAATATATCTTCACAAAGCGTGTATGGACGTTCTCAACCCCCTTTGTGGACTGAAAAAACTCCGGTTTCTCCTGAACCACCAGACACATTATATGCACTTGCAAAATACGCAAGTGAATTATTAGCGTTAAGTATATGTAACACAAGAAATTCAAAAACCGCTGTAACTAACTTAAGGTTAGCAAGCCTTTCAGGGAGAGGCATGGATGAGCGCCTTACATCAAGGTTTGTAAAATCTGCTCTTGAAGGTAAGCCCATAAAACTTATAGGTGGAAAACAGACTATGGCTTATATGGATGTTCGGGATGCTGCAGATGGAATAATTGCATTAATGTCTACTGATACATCTAAGTGGAAAAATGTGTACAACTTTGGCAATCAATTTAGGCATTCCATAAAAGAAATAGCTGAAACTGTAGCTAGGATATCAAAAAAATATACTACTAATCCTGTAAAAATAGAAATTGAATACAAAGATGTTCATCTTGATACAGGGATGGATTCAACTTTATTTTATACTGATGCAAATTGGACTCCAAAGCATGATTTGGAATCTATGATAGATTGGATATTTTCTCATTATACGAAAAAGGACGAAGATTAAACTATCAGAGAGAGCCTCGGCATATGTTATACTTATGATGATTATGAGTCTAGTTATAGGTTAACATGATGTCCGAGGTTTTTGCTTATACGACAATATTATATTGAACTAGCATAAAGGTCATACTAGAACATGGCAGGAGGTACAAAATGAAGGAGGAATTGAAAACAAATACAAAATCTTTTGACATCAAAGACATTGTATTTATCATATTTTTTGCATCTAGAGCCTATACTGCATTATTTGGATTGTTTTTAGGTACAAAAGGAATATATGTATCTATGGCTGTTTTAGCAATTGGATATTTAGCATCCATAGTATCAGCTTTTAGGAAAAAAGAATATAAGGATATTTTATTTTTTTTCAATTTAGTATTCCTTGTAACTATAATGATTCTTATAACTGCAATTATTAATCCTTTTATTAAGGAGTGGCTCTTAAGTGCACAATACGGAGTTGTTACAAAGACCTTTGATGTGAGAAAGGCAATTTTTTCAACTTTTGTAATTCTTTTGGTTAAAAACAACAAAAGAATAATGAGGAATATGGAAATATCAGCTTTCATAACCTTTATTTATATGCTTGTTCAAATAGGCTTATTTTTGTGTTCCAAAAGCTGGATAAACTATTATATGGTGAAAGATGAAACTCTAGTGCTCCATAAATATAATATGTCTTTAGGATATGAATTAGTTTTTGTTAGCATTGTTTTTCTAAGTAGGGCTTATAAAGAAGGATCATTTAGATCTTATCTGATAGGAGCTTTGGCATTTTTCTTTGCATTTTACTATGGATCACGTGGTGTTTTAGTACCTATATTGGGATTTTTAACTTTAACTTTTATATTTAATTCAACAAAAAAAGAAAAGCTCAGACTTATTAAGTATACAGTAATATCTATTATAGGTTTTATTGTACTACTTAATGGATTAAGTTTAGTTGAGGGATTATTGGAATCTGATGGATTGGATCCAATATTAGAGAATGAGTTAGTTGGTGCAAGCGATAGGTCGAGAAATGTGGAGATGTTATTGTCAAATGATTTTACATCGCCAAATGGAAGGAATGTGATTTATTCACTGGCTATAGATGCAATAAAGGATAAATTTCCTTTAGGGTATGGTGTATATGGAGACCGACCTTTTATCGGTGATAGGTTTAGATGGGGATATTCCCATAATTTTTTCCTAGAAATAATAGTGTCTTTTGGAGTATTTGGATTAATATTCATACTTGGCCTAATATATTTTACCTATAAATTTCTCACTAAAAAAGAATATAGTGACTATAAGGAATTACTTATAGTTTTACTAGCTATGAATGCGAAATTGCTTATATCAGATACATTTTGGCATTATGATTTTTTCTGGGCTTTTATAGGTATATTAATAATAATTTTTACCGATAGAAAAATGGTTAAACCCAAATTTTTGACTTATCTAGCGTCTTCTTTATTCATATTAAATATTTTATTATTAGGAATATTTATTAATATAGATATCGAAAGACAAAAATACAAAACCCTAGATATTAATAATCCCACTGTTGTTCTTACCTTTGATAATAGTAGTGAGGATAATTATGAAATTTATGAAATTTTAAGGGATAAAGGCTTAAAGGGGACAAGCTTTATTGATATAGATAAAGTTAATACTAATAATTATTTAAAGGAAAATACTTTAAAAGATATGGCGAATTATGGTTGGGACTTTCAAGACTTTATAGCAGAAGATAACTCTCTGGATAAAATGTCTAAAGAAGAACTAGAAAACTTTTTTGAGAGTAAAAGATTAAAGTATTTGGATCTTGGTCTTGAAGAACCTAAGGCTATTGCTCCAAGCAGTGGTGGAATAAAATTGGATACTACTCTAGATATTTTACAATATAAAAATGCTATAAGATTGAAAGGTAGAAAGAGAAGTGTCTACTATTATACTGAATTAAAGGAAAGCGATTTCTATAAATTAAATGCTTTAAATATAGAAGGCCATGATCCAAATCTGGAAAAAAATATGGATTATATTAAGAAGCAAATTGAATTTGCAAAAAACAATAATGCACTACTCATTTTATATATGGAGGATTTTAGTTCAGATGCGAAGTATAATAGAGAAGAAAAGATAGAGCATTTTATAGAAATTGTTTCATATTTAATTAACAATGGCTTTGACTTTAAGACTTTGGAAGAAATTATGGTACAAGCAGAAATTCCTGCTGGTAGTATGACTTTAGGTAATTATATTAAAAACCATATTTTGAAATTGTTATTAGATTAGGTGGAATTTATGAACAAAAAAATCAAATTTATAAAAGATATTGTAAACAATACTTTTGCTTTTGGTATTTACATTATATCTATGCATATAGTCTTTCTGCCATTTATGGCAAGACATTTAGAAGTTGATAATAATGCTAAGCTACTATTGTTTATAATGATAACCAATATTGTTAACCTATCTTTGGGTCAGGAGCTTGGAATTTTATATCAGGTTGCACGAAAAGACAATGAAGAGGATAATTATGTAGATTTTAAGTTATTGTTATATAAAACTAATATTGTTATATTTATTTTTATGGTATTTATCCTCTATATATTAAAATTAAATTTGATAGATGCTTTGATGTTTGGTATTATATCAACTTTAACGAATACAAGGCTTTTCTACCTAGGGATTTTTAGAAAGGAAAAAAAGTTTAAATTAATAGGAATCACTAATCTTCTGTTTTTGACTGGAATTGTATTCGGTATATTTTTATTTAGAAGAGGCATAACTTTTTTATGGACAAGCCTCCTATTAGCCGAACTCTTGTCCAATATTTGCATCTTTACAAAAGTAGAAAATATAAGGAAAATTGAAATCAAAAAGACAAAAGACTATAATGAACTGAGAAAATCTTATTTAGATCTAGGCTTTGCTACTTTGTTGACAAATTTCCCCACATATGCGGATAAGCTTTTAATTCTTCCATTATTAGGGAGTGCTAATATGTCAGCTTACTATGCAGGAACTGCCTTATCCAAAATGCTATTCTTAATTATAAATCCAATAAATGGAGTGCTTCTTGCATATCTTTCGACTAATGAGTTTGGTGATGGGAAAAAAGTAATAAGAAAGCAGGTTAATATTAATTTCATAATAATAGTTTTAACTTTTTTATTAAGTATTCCTTTAACATATGTAGCAACTTATTTATTTTATAATCAATTTTTGGATAAAGTAGTAGAGATATTAATTCCTTTATCTACAATTGCAACATTTTCTGTTGCGTCAAGTTTGTTGAGGGTGATATTTTTAAAATATGCAAACATTAGATATTTAAAATATATTAACATTATAAATATTATATCATTTATTGTTTTTGCTACTATAGGTGCAAAATATTTTGGTATTTTAGGGTTTGCATATGGAGTTGCTTTTTCTAAATTTTTATTATGGTTGTCTTTCTATATAGTAATTAATAGACATCAGCATAAGTAGAGTTCATCGTAAGCGTCAAGTAGCCCCGTACATAGTATATCTAT
>JAAYGY010000088.1 GCA_012735575.1 Clostridiales bacterium | reverse complement strand
GTATATATTATACTCTGGGCATCGTTAGTAGTTGTGGCGGTACCATTAATATTTGTTTTAGCTTCATCATTCAGTTCTGCAGAAGCGATTGCAGCAGGCAGAGTGTTTTTATGGCCTGTGGAATTTAATATAAGGGGATATAAACTGATCTTCAAAACATCAGCGATTATGATAGGATATAGGAACTCTATATTTTATACATTAGCAGGTACTGCTATAAATATAGTAATGACAATTTTAGCTGCTTATCCATTGTCTAGAAAGGATTTTCAAGCGCGTTCTTTTGTAACAGTACTTCTTTCCATAACAATGTTTTTTAATGGGGGTCTTATTCCTACGTATCTATAAATAAGAAACCTAGGTATGCTGGACACAATTTGGGCAATGTTAATCCCTACAGCTCTAGGAGTTTGGAACGTTATTATTACACGCACCTATATTCAGTCCAATATACCTGATGATCTTTATGAATCAGCATCACTAGAGGGCTGCGGAGATTTTTATTATCTAATCAAAATTGTAATACCATTATCTAGACCAATTATTGCTGTTATGGCCCTTTTGTATGCCGTTGGTCATTGGAATAGTTACTTTAATGCTATGATATACCTAAGTTCAAGAGAATTATTTCCTTTGCAGCTGATTTTAAGGGATATATTAATATTAAATATGGGTTTAGGTAATCCGCAAGATGTTGAAAGACAACAAGAACTCTTGTATTTTAGCTATTTGCTAAGATATTCTACTATCGTAGTAGCTAGCCTCCCGGTTATGCTTGCATATCCATTTGTTCAGAAGCACTTTATTAAAGGAATAATGATTGGTGCCTTGAAAGGTTAATGAAACTGATTTAAATTTAGGAGAGATATTATATGCTCTCCAGTAATCAAATAAAATAAATCAATTATTAAGGAGGAAAAATTATGAAAAGGCTGATGGTGCTACTACTGGTAATGACTTTATTATTTACTATTTTTGCAGCTGGATGTAGCAAGTCCACTAATACTGATGCATCCAATGCTAATGACAAGTCATCTGACACTAATGATAGCTCAGATGCAGATAACAATCAGACTGCAGATGCTGATGATGGACCGGTAACTCCTGCAGGACAGTTCCCTATTGTAAAAGAACCTATAACATTAAGAGTTTATAGGGAAGGTACTTTAACTGATGACCAGTTGGAATCCATTAGTGATAATGGTGTAGTCAAACATATTTTTGAAAAGACCAATATCCAACTGGAGTTTGTTCATTTGAATGCAGCAGAAGGTAAGCAGAAAATGATCTTGGATTTTGCTGCTGGTGAATATCCAGATGCAGGATTCCTAGATTGGAATACCATGTTGACACGATCTGATATAATTCAATATGGTACAAAAGAACAAATACTCCTGCCTTTGAATGATCTCATTGACAAATATGGTTTTGAAATTAAGACTATTTTTGAATTAAGACCTCAACATCGTGCCTTTATTACAGCTCCTGATGGTGAGATATATGGTATTCCTCGTTTTACAGAATGTTATCACTGTATGTCTTATCCAAAATTATGGTTTAATTATGATTGGTTAGAAAAATTAGGTCTGGAAGAACCACAGACCACTGAAGAACTATACGAAGTGCTGAAAGCTTTCAAAACACAGGATCCAAATGGTAATGGAAAAGCCGATGAGATTCCACTTACCGGTAGCATTGAATGGTCTTGTGCACTTGAATATTATTTAATGAATTCCTTTATCTATACAGATGCAGCATTTTCATCTACAAACCCCAGACCTTTCCTAAGCTGGATAGATGGTGAAGTAACTTTTGTTGCTGATAAACCAGAATATAAAGAAGGCTTAGAGTGGATGAAAAAGCTATATGATGAAGGATTAATTGATCCAGCTAACTTTACTCAAAATGCAGAGGCCCTATCACAACAATGTCGTTCTGAAGTACCAACAGTAGGTGGATATACATCTGACCATATAGGCATGGGTATCGATTTCAATAATACAGAAATCAATGCAATGTATCATGCCCTTCCACCAGTTGAGGGTCCAAATGGAGTTAGATATCAGCCATACCAAGATCCTTTATCTCAACTTCCTGGATTTAACTTTGCTATATTTGATACCTGTGAATATCCAGAAGCTGCTTTCCGTTTAGCAGACTACTTCTTGGGTGAAGAAATGCTATTCATCCTGCACTATGGTATTGAAGGCATCAATTGGGAACGCCCAAGCGATCCAGATGCTAAAAATATAAGCGGCGGTCCATTAAAGTGCGTCCCCATCAATCTACCTGAAGATGCACCCGAGGAGAAAGTTGAAGAGCAATCTAATAATTCTCTCTGGATGGGCTTACTGGGTGACTTAGTTGAGCGCCGTGATATGTGGAGCCCTGCAGCCACTGACGAGACATTATTAACTAATTATGAAACCAGATTACATTGGGAAACACAAAAAACAGAGAAATACTGGCCAGAAATGACTCTTCCAAGAAATCTCTTCATGGATCTGGAAATCTCTGATGAATTTGCTGAGCTAAAAACCAATATTACTAATCATGTGCAGAAAAATACAAGTATGTTCATAACAGGTGCAAGGGATCTTAGTGAATGGGATGATTATGTAAAAGAACTACAGCAGTTTGGTTTAGAGCGCTATATCGAGATTTATAGAGACGCTTATAACCAATTCCAAGAACATATGAAATAAAAAAATAATAGAAATTAGGGGTCGTGCAATTAAGCACGACCTCTCCTTATATACAGTGTCTAAAGATCAAACCAGTACAAGCAGTTAATTATTAAATCTGGGCAATGTGTCTTTGACAAGCAACAATAAAAAAGAAATGAAATTCTATATGAGTTAATCAATAACAGCAAAACTATGGAAACTGTATGAAAGGAAGATATGAAAATGGATAGGATCCAATATGATAACCAGGTATTGGCTATGATTGTTCCCTATTCACAGCATATGGTAGAAACAATTGATTCACTTGAAAAAGTAGAAGAAGGAATATATCGATGGAAAAGAGTTTTTCAGCCTACTGTGGACTATGTGGAAATTCCAGTGAGCAATTTGCAAATGGATTTGGAGCTAAAGTTTAATAGCACTTATAAAATGATACCTGGTGTAAATTATAATGGAAATAAGTGGGGTGATGGCAAAGAGCCACAGGGTTTTAGTTTTGATGGTAAACCTTATAGTTTTGCCTATCATCGTACATCTGTAGCTGGTTGCACCTATGCTCAAAATGATAAATGGGGTATAGGCATGTTTGTTGATACAAAGGGATTGGAGGATTGTGGCTTTGCTTGTTCAATATTGGAGAAAGAGGGCAAAACAATTCTGAGAGTTTTGCTACCAGAGCAGGAAATGCCTGTAACTTATGCTAGTAAGGGAAATCTGATTCCAGGTTATAGTCATACAGTATTGATTAGTAGAGAGAAACCATTGGTGTGCACCGCCTATATATGTGTATCCAGGTTGGAGGATGGGAAAGCTGGATATGCAAAACTCTTGGATTTAGCATGGAAGAAAAATTATCACATTGTAAGGCCCTGGTATGATCTAGGTAAGATCTGGGAATTGTCATTGCGTTTTGCTAAGGAATCTTTATGGTCTGAGAAAGGTGGTCATAGTGGATTCAGTATTGGACTAAGCAGGACAGAATCTGGATTTAAACAGGTACCGGGTAATAAATATGAGGCTGGATGGTGTGGGCAAAATATTTCATTTGGTGTTAGTCTGTTGTATGACTATTATTGGCAGAGCAACCAAGAAAGCCTCAATAAAGGACTGGCTTGCCTTGATTCATGGTTGCAGACAAGATTAGAAAATGGGCTTGCTTTTGTCCACTTTAACGCTTTTTTATATGAGAATGAACGGGATCTAAGGCCAATAGATTCCTGCAATTTAGGCCAAATGGCAGAGAATTATCTAGAAGCCTATGAAGTGGCAGCTGCTTGTGGTATACAAAAGCCTGCCTATAGGGAAATTGCACTGGGGATTTGTGATTTTGCTTTAAACATACAAAGTGCTGATGGAAATTATCCATCTGCATTCAATAGTCATGGAGAAGTTATACAAAGGGACGGAAGTACCGGCAGTTTTCTTATACCAGCAATCTTGTGGGCATATGCATTTACTAAAGATGAAAAGTATCTAAACAGTGCCAAATCCGCTTTTAATTATTATATGAACTCCCTGAAACAGAATGGCTTCACTACAGCAGGGGCTTTAGATACTCACTGTATCGATAAAGAATCTGCTGTTCCGCTACTATCATCAGCTATAATGTTGTATCATATTACAAATGATAGAGAGTATATTAAACTTGCAGAATATACGGCATATTATCTTTCCACTTGGCAATGGCATCATAGTGTGAAATTTCCGCAGGGGTCAATACTTTATGATTATGGCTATGATACTTTTGGAGGGACATCCGTATCTACCCAACATCATCACATTGATTGCTACGCACTTCGGTATGTTCCCTATTTAATTCGTCTATCAGAGTTGACAGGTCGGGAAATATGGAAACAACGTGCTTTAGCTGTGTGGAACAATGCAACAATTGGGATTTCAGACGGAACCATGGTTGTGGCAAATCTTCTTCGTCCAGCTGGCAGTCAGGATGAGGGTTTTTATCATACTCGATGGGCTGTGCCAAATGCTGTGTCACAATGGCTGGTAGCATGGCCAGCTGCTTTCCGTTTGGAAATACTTCGCAAGACAAACTTCTTACGAAAAACACCACTGTATAATGATGGTATCAGAGTATAGCTATGAGTACTTTTGTGTACCATTGATCAAATCTTTGGCTTACATGAACAAAGTGAAAATTGCCACCGAATACAGGTCAGGTTCGGTGGCATTAATCATGGCAGTATTAATTATATAACATATATATACTTTTAGGCATCTATGAGATTCAAAGCAAAGACTAGAACTTGATTGACTAGCATAGAGGCAAATGATAGAATAATGTTAAATATTTAGCGACCCGGATAATAAAAATTCTGGCAATTTTCATAGATACAGCTAAATATATTGGATCTTCTAATGAAGTATTCATTTCAGTTTATTAATATAGGAAATCTAATCAACAAATTAGAAGATAGGTTATAGAAAGAGATGTGCTTTATAGATTTTGAATAATTATAGTTTATTGACAACCTACAGAGATAGACAATCCCCCAACAAATATTATTGCTTCAATGGTTAATTGGTCTTCAATATTGAAAACAGAACTATTAACACTAATTCAGGGAAAACCCTGGTGTAATAGTGGGATTTATTAAATTAGTTTTTATATAGAGTAAAAGGATTAATATAAAAGAGGAGTGATAATATTGAAAGCAGCAGTATTACATGGTCAAAATGATCTTCGCGTTGAAAAAGTGGATATGCCCAAGATAAATGAGGATGAGGTACTGGTCAGGGTAAAGGCAAGTGGTGTTTGTGGTTCTGATATGCCTCGGGTGCTGGGAACTGGTGCCCACTACTATCCTATTATACTAGGTCATGAGTTTTCAGGAGAAGTAGTGGAGATTGGAAAGAATGTAACCAATGTACAGGTGGGGGATAAAGTGGCAGGAGCGCCTCTTCTTCCCTGTCATAAGTGTGTAGATTGTTTAAGAGGCTACTACTCCCAGTGCAAGCACTATAGTTTTATCGGATCTCGCACATCTGGCAGCTGGGCTGAGTATGTAAAGATGCCAGCTATCAATGCAGTTAAGCTGCCTGATGAAGTTAGCTATATCGAAGGGGCTTTTTTAGAACCTATTACCGTGGCATTGCATGGCCTCTTTGTTATGGACTTTAGAGGTGGCTTTGATGTGGCTATTGTGGGAATGGGGACTATAGGCCTCTTGACCTTGCAGTGTGCTAAGGCTTTGGGAGCAAAAAACATATATGCTTTTGATATTGAGGATGAAAAACTTAGTATTGCCAAAGAATACGGTGCTCATTGCTGCATTAATACAGGTGAGGAAGGTTTTAAGGAAAAGGTTTGGGAGGCTACCAATGGACGGGGCTTCAGTCAGGTAATTGAGACAGCGGGTGTAGAGTTTACAGAGAAGTTGGCCCTTGAGATAGCATCCAATAAGGGAAACGTAATGTTTATAGGCACACCCTCAAAACCTATTACCCTTCAGCCGAGAGAGTTTGAATATTTAAATAGAAAGGAACTGACAGTTCGAGGTTCCTGGATGTCCTATTCAGCTCCTTTTCCAGGAGAGGAATGGGAGTTGGCAGCTTATTATCTAAAGACAAAGGAAATAAAGGTAGACAGGCTGATAGACAGAAGGATAGATATGGAGTCTTTGGCAGCTGCCTTTGAGGATTTAAAGGTACCTGGAAAAGTAAAGGGTAAGATTCTCATGGAGGGATAATATGACTTCTAAGAAATTTCTTTTAGCTGTTGATCAGGGAACATCGGCATGTAAGATAACGGTTTTTGATTTCGATGGCCAAATCATGGGGAGCTGGACGGGAGAATATGAGACCCGTTATCCCCAGCCTGGATTTGTAGAACAGGACCCTCAGGAGTGGTGGCAGGTTGTATGTCAGGGAATAAAAGGGGTACTTATCCAAAATAATATTAATCCCGAGGAGATAGCAGCTATTGGAGTGGATGGCACCAGCTGGGCCTGTATTCCTGTAGACAAAGGCGGGATACCCTTGAGGCCTGCCATGCTTTGGCTGGATCGCAGGGCTCAAAAACAGGCTGACTGGATGAAAGAAAGATCAGGGGAAGAGCGGCTTATTAAAGTTAACGGTAATCCAGTGGATCCTGCTTATATCACTCCCAAAATATTATGGATTAAAGAAAATGAGCCAGAGATATACAAAAAGACCTATAAGTTTCTTCAAAGCAATAGTTATATAGTATATAAGTTCACAGGAGAGTATTCTCAGGAATATTCCCAAGGCTATGGCTTTCACTTTTTCAACATCTCTACAGGAAAATGGGAAGAAAACATAGCCGATGAGCTGGGAATATCTTTAGATCTCATGTCGCCCATATATCATTGTCATGAAGTGGTAGGAACAGTCACCCCAAAGGCTGCAAAGGAAACTGGACTAGTATCAGGTATTCCTGTGGTAGCAGGGGGCTTGGATGCTGCCTGTTGTACATTAGGAGCAGGAGTGATTCACCCCGGTCAAACCCAGGAGCAGGGAGGTCAAGCTGGAGGCATGAGTATCCAGGTTGATAATCCCCTCATACATCCCAGGCTTATTCTAGGTTATCATGTTATTCCCAACCAGTGGCTGCTTCAAGGTGGCACTGTAGGGGGTAGTGGAACCTTAAGATGGTTTAACGAGCAGCTGGGAACCTTTGAGCAGCTGCAGGGAAGGGAAAGAGGTATGAGCTCTTATGAGATAATGAGTGAGGAGGCCCAAAGCATAAACCCAGGCAGTGATGGACTAATCTTTCTACCCTATATGGCAGGGGAGAGGTCGCCCATTTGGGATAGCAAGGCCAGGGGCGTTTTCTTTGGTCTATCCTATGACAAGACCCGAGCCCATATGATCCGCTCCATAATGGAAGGTGTGGCTTTTTCACTCCTCCATAATCTAGAAACAGCAGAGGAAGTTGGTGCTCAGGTAGATATTCTTAACAGTGTTGGAGGAGCAGCCAACAGCCATGTATGGACCCAGATAAAAGCGGATATTACAGGCAAGACTATCCATGTTCCTTTCTCAGATCATGCTACATCATTGGGTGCTGCAATATTGGCCGGAGTTGGATCGGGTGTATACTCTAGCTTTGAAGAGGCAGTTAATAAAACAGTACATATCCGGCGTGTTCACCAACCAGATGAAAAAGCACACAGGATTTATAAAGGTTACTATAGATTATATTTGGACTTATATGAAAGGCTTAAGGATGCATTTGTACAACTGGATAATTTGCAATAAATTGTTTTGACTTTCTCAGCCATGCTTATAACCTGTATAATAAGTTAACTTAACATTATAAAAAAATAATAGGGAGGAATAATGATGGCCCTTGTTAATCCATTAAAGATGATAAAGAAGGCGCAAAGAGAAGGATATGCCATTGCAGCATTTAATATACATAACCTGGAGACTATCCAGGCTGTGGTTGAGGCAGCCTGGGAGGAACAATCCCCACTAATCATACAAACAACACCTGGTACATTAAAGCATGCAGGAATTCCATATGTAGCAGCATGCGTAAAAACAGCTGCAGAGCTATATGATATTCCTATTGCTCTACACCTTGACCATTGTGAATCCTTTGAGACCATTGTCCAATGTATCCGTGCTGGCTATACATCGGTTATGATAGACAGTTCCAAACTCCCTTATCATGAAAATGTGGCTGCTGTTAAGAGGGTAGTGGATATTGCAAAGCTGGTAGATGTAGCAGTAGAAGGTGAAATTGGTAGAATTGGCGGCACCGAAGATGACATGACTGTAGATGAACGGGAAGCGGCACTCACTATCCCGGAAGAGGCGCAGGAGTTTGCACAGGCTGCAGGGGTGGATACTTTGGCTATTGCCATTGGAACGGCCCATGGCCTTTACAAAGGGGAGCCCAAGTTAGACTTTGAAAGATTATCCGCTATTAGGGAAAAGGTAGAAATCCCCTTAGTCCTCCATGGAGGTTCGGGAGTTAGTGATAATGATATAAGAGAGACCATAAGGCGGGGCATATGCAAGATAAATATTGCTACGGAGCTAAAAGTACCCATGGCACAGGCTATCCAGGATGTATTTAATGCAAATCCAGAAGAGAATGACCCAAGAAAATATATGGGCAGAGCCAAGGAGGCAGTTAAAGAGGTAGCCCGTAAGAAAATTCAACTGTGTGGTTCAAGTGGCAGAGCCTGGGAGGGTATAAGATGATTCTGACAGTTACTCTCAATCCCGCTATTGATAAGGTTTACGAGGTGGAATATTTTGCTGTTGGAGATGTATTTCGCCCTAAGGATATGTGGGCAACCGCAGGGGGAAAGGGTTTAAATGTATCAAGGGTAGCCAAAATTTTAGGTGAAGATGTAAGGGCCACTGGCTTTTTGGGAGGACCCAATGGTGATTTTATACGAGGCGAGTTAAAAAAGCTGGGAATTTATGATGCCTTTATACAGATAGAGGGAAATACACGCATTTGTATTGCCATCAATGACCCAGTATCAGACACTTCTACAGAAGTGCTGGAGCCGGGCCCTATTATATCAGACCATGAACAGCAAGAGTTTTTAAATAATTTTAAGGCAATCGTTAAAGAAGCAGATATCGTGACCATATCGGGTAGCCTTCCTAAGGGGCTGGCTTTGGATTTTTATGGTAAAATCATTGAAATTTCCCGGGAATATGGAAAGAGGGTATTGTTGGACACCAGTGGTCAAACCCTTATAAAAAGCCTTGAATATGGTCCTTTTATGATTAAGCCCAATCAAAGTGAGCTGGAGGCTGTAGTCGGAAAAAGGATGGAGAGTGAGAAGGACATATTAGATGCAGCGTTTAAGATACATGAAAAAGGGGTCCAGCTGGTATGTGTAACACTGGGTGCTAAGGGCTGCATAGCAGTAACAGAGGAAGGGGCTTTTCACCTAAAGGCTCCCCCTATTGAAACCGTTAGTACAGTAGGGTCGGGGGATTCCTTTCTGGCAGGCTGTGCTGTATCCCTGTCACAGGGGCAGCCAACAGAGGTTGTCTTAAAAACTGCTATGGCCTGTGGAATGGCAAATACCCAGTTTGCCAGAACGGGCTATGTAAGCCGCGAATTGGTGGATAAATTTTATAAAATGGTTGAATAGACTCAAATTTATAGGTACTACATTATCTAGTAGTACCTATAAATTTATACCATATAAAAAATGTACAGAGAAATCAAAAAAAAGTTTAGTATAAATCATATAGCTAAATGATATCAAAAAAATGAATATAAGCACCTAAAAATTCACTTCTATACTGTGATATTGATAGATAGTATAATTAAACTAACAAGACAAAGAAATTACATAAAAAAACAATTTTTGTATAGGTAAAGAAAAGGATTGGGTATAATGAAAAGTGATTTATCTACGAGAAATAAAAAGTTTAAGAAGAGTAACTTGCACAAATTTTTCAATCAAATGGAGCTTCAGATGTTTGCATTAATTGGGTTGGCTTTTCTGATGGTTTTTTCATATTTACCGATGTTTGGCATTATTATTGCTTTTAAAGAATACAAAATTAATACAGGTATTTCAGGATTTTTCACAAGTAAATTTGTTGGATTTAAGTATTTTATAGAGTTTTTTACTGATTATCGTTTTGGGGAACTTGATCGAAATACCTTGGTTATTAGCACATTTAAGTTGATTTTTGCTTTTCCCATTCCTATTTTACTAGCTATCATGATATCTGAGGTAG
>JAAYGY010000010.1 GCA_012735575.1 Clostridiales bacterium | reverse complement strand
GGCTGGGAGTGGGGACAACCAATTAGTCATAAGGTTTTTGAAAAAGCAAAGAATAATGATTGGAATGTTCTGTTAACACCTACAAAACCGGTGCCAAAAGATTGGTTTTGTGAAATGAAGAATGCTCAAATATTGGGTCTGGCATCTGGTGGTGGACAGCAAATGCCTATATTTGCAGCATTAGGAGCAAAGTGTACAGTACTAGATTATTCAGAAAAGCAACTGCTTAAAGAAAAAGAGGTTGCAGAAAGAGAAAACTATGAGATAAAACTAGTAAAAGCGGACATGACGAATCCTTTTCCTTTTGAAGATGAATCCTTCGACTTGATATTTCATCCAGTTTCTAACTGCTATATTGAGGATGTTATCCCTGTTTGGAAGGAATGTTACCGGGTATTGAAAAAAGGGGGAATTCTATTGGCTGGGTTTGATAACGGCATTAATTATGCTTTTGATGATGAGGAGAAAACAGTAATCCGCAAACTACCGTTCAATCCATTGAAAGATAAACAGTTATACGAAGAATCAATTAAAAAAGGTTGGGGAATCCAGTTTTCACATGATATTCAGGAACAAATTGGAGGGCAATTACGAGCAGGCTTTATCCTTACAGATATTTATCAGGATACTAATGGCGTAGGCAGACATCATGAATACAATATTCCAACCTATTATGCAACAAGGGCGGTTAAAAAGTAAGAAAGTATTCTCATTTAGAATTCTATTGAAGCAGTCTAATTATTTCTGAAATACATAATTCTTCCATGCCAATACTCTATATGAGATTTATCAGGGCAATCCTTTAGATAAACAAAACTAAAGGGATGTATGATATTAAAATCCTGTAAAAGGATTTCTTTTAGATATCCCTGAGATAATTCCTTTTTTACTGCTTCCCGGTACATAAAAGTAATACCAATATTTTGATGGCATAATTCTTTAATAGCATTCATATTACCGATTTCAATTGTCCGCCTAATATCTTTGATACTAAGATTTCTACTGTGTAAGGCTTTTTCCAGTATATCACGGGTTCCACTGCCTGGTTCACGCAGAATAAGGTTTTGATCAAACAGATCTTCCAGTTCAATTGGATTAGATGCAATTTTATTATTAGGGGAACAGACACCAATAAATTCCTCGTCAGATATTAATTTAAACTCATATTGTTTTCTGCCAAAATTGCCCTCTAGCAGGGCAAAATCTATTTCTCCTTCCCAAAGCATTCTTTGAAGAATATCTGTATTTTCTACAACCATTGAAATATCTGTTTCCGGATCTTCTTTAAATATTCTATATAAAATAGGTGGAATCATGTATTCCCCAATAGTCAATGTTGCACCAAAATTTAAAGGCTTAGCCCGGTTTTTAATTCGATGTAATAAGGGCTGGATCCTTTCTGAATTGGCTTTAAGTGTTCTTGCATATTCCTGTAATGCCTTGCCAGCCTCTGTAAGAGAAAAGTCCTTTCCCTTTGCAGCTATCAACTTAACCTCATAATAATCCTCCAGGAATTGTATGTGCTGTGTAACAGCAGGCTGTGTCATATTTAATTTTTGGGCTGCCTTTGTATAATTACCTGTTTCACAAAGGGTTAGAAAGGTATATAGCCTGTGATCTAACATCTTAGACTCCCCATAAAAATAATTTATAGAATTATAAAAAATTATAATTTTATTTTATACCAATTGTGTGGTATATTCAAGTAAATATTTTTAATTTTGGAGGGTTGTTATGGCAAGGAAAATAGGTAGCTTAATTCCAGGCTTACTTTTTAGTTGTGTTGTAGCTATTATTGCAATATTTTTAAGCAGCTTAATTCCAGGCGATATTATAGGGGCCACTGTTATGGCTCTTTTAGTAGGAATGGCATTAAATCCTATGTTAAATAGATATAAAGGATTAAATGATGGAGTAAATATTGCATCAAAAATGATCCTTCGTATAGGAATTATCCTTATGGGTGTCAACTTGAATTTATCAGAAGTTTTAAATATAAGCAAATATGCAGTTTTTGTGATGATGTTTACCATGGGAACTGCATTTGGGGCAGGGAATTTATTTGGTAGAATATTTGGGATGGATTGGAAACTTACCAATCTTCTGTCGGTTAGTACTGCTATATGTGGAGGTTCTGCTGTTGCCACGGTGGGACCGGTTATAAAAGCAAAAGACGAGGATATAGCATATGCCATCTCTGCATCTTTTATTTTTGATGTACTGACAGTTATTATTTTTCCATGGATTGGTTTTGCCCTGGGTATGTCCCATCCTGGCTTTGGTATATGGGTAGGGACTGCTGTTAATGATACATCGTCAGTTGTAGCAGCTGGGTATGCATTTTCTGAGGCAGCGGGAAACATAGCGGTTATAGTAAAGCTAACCCGGACACTGTTTATAATACCATTTGTATTAATATTTTCCGTAATATCAGAAAGGTTAGAGGCAAAATGCGAGGTTATACAAGAGCGCAAATCCATTAACTTTAAGAAAATTTTCCCCTATTTTGTTATACTACTTCTTCTAGTTGTAACCTTACGCAGTACCGGTATTATACCGGGCAACATAGTACCTACACTTTCAAATACTTCAAAATATTGTATGATAATAGCTCTATCAGCCATTGGGCTTAAAACCAGCTATGGCGATATTCGAAGTATAGGGCCAAAACCCATGATACTTGGTTTTATTGTTGATACACTGGTAGTTGTTGTATCTATAGGTGTTCAGATAGCAACAGGAAGATTTTAATTGAAGTAGTAAGAGAATTATACTGAATCTTAAGTCATCTATTTAATGTAGGTTTGAATAAATAAAAAGGATATATATAATAAATGCAGAAATAATTAATAAATAGAATTGAAAAAGAAGAGTAACAGAGAATATCAGAAGAAGACTAAAAAAGGCTATCCGAAGACTTATTATCCCTTGATATTATATAAAATAACTAAGTATAAAATTGAATTATCTAGCAGCTGTAGGTGAAATGTCTAGTAAAGAGTATTTGTATAAGGTTATAAGCCATACCGCCCATATAAATCCTATGTACAAGATTATGAAAGAGGGTGCAATTAGTGAAACATGAATGGAGAAAACATGAGAAGAATTTATACATACCAAAGCAAAAGCCAGAGCTGGTATTTGTTCCACAACATAAATTTTTTATGATAGAAGGAAAAGGAAATCCAAATAGTGTAGATTTTTCGGATAAGGTAGAAGTTCTCTATTCCTTGGCTTATGCCGTTAGGATGATGCCTAAACAGGGTTATATTCCGGAAGGCTATTTTGAATATACTGTATATCCCCTTGAAGGGCTTTGGGATCTAACGGAAAAGGGAAGAAAATCAGAGACATTAGATAAAGATGAATTACTATACACCATTATGATTAGACAACCAGATTTTGTAACAAAGGAAGTTGCAGAGAGAGCATATGAGATTGTAAGAAAAAAGAAACCCAATCCATTAATAGATAAAGTATCATTTGATGCCATTGAAGATGGTTTATCAGTTCAAATGCTTCACATTGGGCCTTATGATGATGAACCACGCAGTTTTGAAAAGATGAGGGAGTTTATTAAAGAAAATAATCTTGAAATAAAAACTTTAAAACATAGGGAAATCTATCTATCAGATGCGAGAAGAGTAGCACCTGCCAAATTAAAAACTGTTTTAAGATACATGGTTAGAAGCATATAGAGGATTTAAATGTATAAATAAAAGATAGAAATTATGATATATGAAGCTACAAAACAGTACCTAAACTAAGTAGCTTTAATGCAAGTAGCTAAAGACTAAAGTAATAAGGTAGAGACAAATTTATTAAAACTTATTTATAGTATTTGGTAGAGTTGTGCTCACGTAAGAAAAGTATTTATATTATTAATCATGTTTGCATTAGCCTTTGTTACGGGATGCGCACTGCAAAATAAAGCAAAGGAGCTGAAAATAGGAAAGTATGTCATGAGTTACGACCCCAACCCACAATCCTATACACCAGATAGATAAACCCTACGATGATGGCTGCGAAGTACAATAGGGATCCTATAGTGCTGGATGGGGCAAAAATATTGGCCGGCATTAAAAGGCCATGGGCTATATACACTGGATATGTATCTGCACCAAATTTGCTAATCCATAATTGCTTACTGGGTGTTAAGGCAAGTATGACAAATCCAAGCAATGCGGCTACAATATAACAGATAAGTCTTGCCTGTACACCTAATAATATTGATAAACTAAATACTTTAAATCCCTGGGCATGATACAAAAAAGTTATTGGTACAAAAGACAAAAGTTGAGAACCCAGAATAAAAGCTATAATAAAAGCGGAGCATGTAAAAAGCAACTTTCTTAAAGGCTGTATTGCTTTAATTCTGTTAATTAACTTTTTTGAACAGCAAAGCCCTGTACAGTAAAATGGGAAGAATACCAAGGTTCTGGATAAAGAAAAGTCTTTACCAATCCACCATATGGCACCAGAAAAGCATCCAATTATAATTGATATAATGATAAGAAATAGCTTGAATATTCTGGTCCTTTTAGGGGATACACGACTAGTTATGAACAATATCAATAATCCCATCCATTTCCAGCAAAAAAGACTCAATAGGTACCAAAAATACCAATAGGGGATTTTCCAGTCTCCGATATACCCTGTCACAAATAAGTTTATCAAGAGCCATCCAGAATGCAATAAAAAAAACTGTCCACCAATTTTCCAAACCATGTTAAGTTTTCTATTAATATTTTTAGAGAAATAGCCGGATATAAAAGCAAATAGTGGCATATGTACCATGTAAATAAGGGCATAAATATTATATAAATCATTATTTGTATATGTGTATTTTTCCATTAAGTGACCCAGGATTACGAGAGAAATTAGAATAAATTTAAGGTTGCAAAAATAGGGATCCCGATATTTAGTTGCTTTTTTTGCTGTTACGGAATATTCAATAGATCCATAATCCTCATTAGTTTTAATCAGATGTTGGCTGTTGGGCGAGTCAGGTAATTGTTCCACCTTTTGCCTCCTTCTCCAACCCTTTGATTGAAAGTTTATATAATTATATATGTGCCTTCTATTTGTTTCAGGGGACTTGTCTGGTTAAGCAAACACTCAGGGGAAAATAAATATCTTAGTACCCACTGTACAGTATTCCCACAAAATATCCATCACATCATTATCTACGGCGATACATCCTGCTGTCCAATCGTCTTTAGCCCCTGACCCGTGCACCATTACCTCACCTCCAAGAGGGGTATTCCAAGGAGGTACGCCCCCGGAGGTTATGGCATTGATTATTCTATCATGCTCATTTTGTGTAATAAGGCCAGTAGCCAGTCCCCTTTGAGCATCAGCAATACCAGGATATGATATGCCAAGGGAAAGATAGAATCTACTGTTGGGGTTTTTTAGGCATATATAATAGGCTCCTTCAGGAGTTTTGCCATCCCCTTCCTTTTCTTTATGGCCAATTGGATTAAAACCTAAAGCGATATTGTATTCACCAATCAGCTCATCACCATTCCAAAGCTCCAGAACCCGTCTACTCTTATATACATTTATATATAATTCATCAGGAGAAACACTTTCATGTGGAGGCAGCAGCTGGGAAGGTTCTTCATCTACTAAATAGTCAGCCTTGATGTAACCAACATCCTGATTAAATTCAACTTTAGCCCATCCATCCTGTATACTTATAACCTGTATACTATCTCCATGTGTCAATTTGCCTATGATATTGTCGCTTATTGATGGGGATTCTCGAATATTAAGCTGGGATCCATAATGATTTAGTTTGACATACATGGTGGTGCTGGAAACCGGGGGAATCTCATTTGAAGGTGAAGTTTGGGGTAAGGTTGAATGTCCAGACGGGGCAGGAATGTCTTCGTTTTTCACACTATCTTCACTCTGTTTATTATCTGGTATCATGGGATCTTGTGTGATATCATTATTCTGGCATCCACAAAGCATTATTATTATGATAAACAACCAAATAAAACTAAAAATAGATTTGTATAGGCTCATGATATTCCTCATTTCATCTTTTATGGGTATTATAGGTCTGTTTTCATGCTAAATATCCCTGATTCAGAAATGGTTTATCATCTGGTGATTAAATTAAAAATGACTGCCAGTTCCGTCTGAATCAAGAAAGATTGGATACTATCATGCAGTTAAATAATATTATAATAAAAAATACCAGTCAAGCCAAAAATATCATATGAACACCTTTTTTTCATTTCTTTTCACGTATGGGAGTTTGGATATTCCTATCACTATTAATATCTGTGTATAGCAAATCATCAGTCAGGGCTGCTATTAACGTTTTTTTGTTTCTCCTTGGTATGCCAAAGGAAAAGGACTATTTCAAATCCCAATCTGGGTTTTGAGATAGCCCTTTTATTACTTAAGAATTATATTTAAATGTCCTATACTTTACCTTATAGTTCTTCATATTCGAAGTAATCAAAATCAGCCCAGACTGATCTGGTATGCAGATCAGAGGCAAACATACCAACAAAACTACCTGTGAACATTTGTGTATCATACTCATCTGCAAGCAATGTCATATCAAAGGGTAGGCTGATTGGTTTGTATTCCTCCCCGTCTAAGCTATAGCTCAGTGTTAGTGAAGACCCATCAATATCTGCCCTGAACCATACTGGTGATCCTTCAGGAACTTTAATGGGAACGCACAACTGACTGAGAGTATTTTCAGAATAAAGATATGCTGCTATGCATTCACCTAATTCTTCATCATAGGTTTTGTATAGAGCATAATGGTTATAGCAATTGTAGTAGACTGTCAAGCCAGCCATATGATGATAACGCTCTGGTGAAAACTCAAGTTTAGTAACAACCTTTCCTTTAAATGAAGTAACCCGGCGTGCTACCAGGCTAACATTATAGCGGCTGGTCAAGGATTCTCTACCCCGTAGGCGTAGATAACCCTCTCGGGAGGTAAGATCAGCCCAGTCTGGTGTGATAGGTTCACGGGGTGCGCAAAAATGAGGGCTTAAATAACCACCATCAAAATCACTGACAGGATTCTCTGCTGGGAAAGGATGTTCTGGCAAATCAGGTGCTGGACAGGATGCCTTTGCAATATTGCTACCATCCGCCATCCGTAGCCAGCCATCGTCTGTCCAGACCATTTTCTGTATTGCTGTTTCTCGACCTAGATAACATCTGCGTTGAGGGAGTATGGGTCTAGCACAGAGATGAGCCATATAGAATTCCCCGTTCTGGGTTTCTACTAAAGATCCGTGACCTGCTTTCTGAACTCCTGCTTCTGGGTTACATAACTCTGGCATCATGTAAGGTGAAGCCTCACTGGCTTCAAACTCCCACGCTGCACTGGTGAGAATTGGGTTTTTTGGATCTGGCTCATAAGGGCCTGTTACGGATTTTGATCTGCAAATAGTGACACAGTGGCCATAACCAGTTCCACCCTCTGCGGCTATTAAATAATACATGCCATTATACTTGTAGATATGTGCACCTTCAACAAAGCCACGTTTGGTTGCACCTTTACTAATAATAGTAGGCTCACCTATTAGGGTGTTGGTTTCGGAGTCAAATTCCTGGATTACAATGGAACGATCATCCATCCTGCCTGGTCGAAAATCCCTATCCTTATTAATCAGCCATTTTCTGCCGTCATCATCATGGAAAAGGGAGGGATCGAATCCACTAGAATTGAGATAAACTGGCTTGCTCCACTCACCCTTCATTATATCATCGGTCCAGATGAGGTAATTGTCTACATCAAAAAACCAGGGATTTTGACAATGAACATTAGAATAAATAAGGTAAAAACGTTTTTCTTTTTCATTATAGCTGAGAGCAGGTGCCCAAACACCTTTAGAAGGTTCTTCCCCTGTAAGATCCAGATATTCTTTTGTTTTCAGGGCATGTCCAATGAGTCTCCAGTTCATAAGATCTCGGGAATGATAAATTGGTACTCCAGGGAACCATTCAAAGGAAGAAACGGCTATAAAGTAATCATCACCTGCACGTACTATAGCCGGATCTGGATTGAATCCGCGGAGTATAGGATTTTGGATCATTTTCATACATTTACCGCCCCCTCTATTAGCTTTGTATATAATACTATCATAAAGTGGAGCTTGTTTCCATCACAACAAAAAAAGAGTCAGAACAAATGACATGTGTTAAACATCTGTAGTATAATTATGATATAAACTATGACATCCTATATAAAAATTGATGAATTTATGCTCATTTTTATTATGCTTATCATGCATTCAGATTCAATGACTTAAGGAGAAGACAAAAGTAAAGAAGTTATTCCAATGTAATATGAGGAGTGAATAAAGTTACTTATTTAGAGAAAGACAATTATGGGATAATATTAATATTTGGAGGCTTGATTATGAAAAACAACTTGATTAAAAATAGAATAGATGTTACATTGTGGGCTTTAACTGTTCTTAGTGCTTTAACTGCTATTGTCAGCTATTTCTTTTTACCCAATGATATACCTATGCAGTGGAGTGGTTTAGATGTAAATTGGTATGCCAATAAATTAGCTATATTTTTATCTCCTATTTTTTGTTTAGTCATAATTTTTTTGATAAAACCAGAAATTAATTCACGTTTTAGAAGTCCCCTAATTTCAAATATAGTAATGGTGAGCCTTGTAGTTATTTTTTTAACCTGTGAAATATATACCATTGCATATTGTTTCGGCCTACGATGGAGGCTGGACTTTGTACTATTAGCAGAACTTATAAGTATACTAATTATTGGAATCATTATTGTGGTACGTTATAGGAACAATAGCAGGTTTGAAGACCATTAATATTGCTCTTGTACAGGATTTAATAAATGGTCCAATATAGGTTACAATCCTGATTCAAATTATACTGATGGGAAAGCAGACTTTTCAATAAGAGATAATTTGCGACGTCCACTTAAAGTATTACCCTTGTTTGTTGGAATGACTTCAAATTAACTGAGTAAAATAAACCTGCTGTTACTTATAAAGTGTGGGGGTAGTTCTATAATGAGAATTAATAAATTGCTACTAAGTATTTTACTAGTATCTACCATGTTTGTAATTGGTTGTAGTTTTGTAAGCAATTATCAGAAAAGCATATTTCACGATGAAAAGAAGATTATAAAGGATGCGGATAGCTATATATATGGAATACGAAGAGGTAATGCCACAGGTAAAGATCTTAATATAAAATTTTCTTCTTTTACTGGTATGGACACCATCTTCAAGCTTAAAAGTGATGGAGAAAATGATATTGTTGTTGATTATGAATCTGTTGTTAAGGATGGCCAGTTCAAAGTAGTATTAATAAGTCCGGATGATGAAGTTATAGATATTGTAAATGATACAAAAGAAGGCAAAGATACATTCAATTTGAAAGATGGAGTTAGTAGAATTAAGCTAGTTGGTAAAAAAGCCAAAGGTGAAATAAGTATAAAAATTGATTCATCAGAAGATGTTGAAATTAAACCAGTTGAATAAAGAAAAATTAGTAAAATTATTAAGCCGGATAAGGATATCTGACTTCATGAACAAATAATAGGCAGACTTAATGATTCTCTGGAAAGGATAACATAATATTTCTCATCACCCCTTGTGGGGTTTAGGTTGTAGATTATTGGAGGGGTAAAGTAGAAAAAGCTTGGAGTGGATTGCATAAGAGGAGGCAAAAATAATTGAGAAAATGATTGAAAATGGTTGGGGGGAATATCATGGAAAAGCAATTTAGAGCTCTGCCAGATGAATACAGAGTTGAGGTTGAGAATGAAAAACAGGGGACGATTGAAAGACTGCAGTATATTGTGCCAAATTTAGATAATGGTAAAGATGCTAAACAGTTGAATGTTTATTTGCCATATTGCTATGATACAACTGATAAGGATACCAAGTATAATGTTTTATATTTGATGCATGGTGGCGGTGAAGACGAAAATCTTATATTTGGTGGACCAGGTCTAAACAGAGAATTAAAAAATATCTTGGATTATATGATTGCAAATGGTGATTTCGCCCCCTTTATTGTTGTAACACCTTCATTT
>JAAYGY010000087.1 GCA_012735575.1 Clostridiales bacterium | reverse complement strand
TTTCATGGAAGAGCTGTATTCATCCCTGGTTAGAATAAATAAGGATCTGCCACTGGATGTAATAGAGTCAGCTATATTCAATCTACAAAATATAGAAGCCGGCAGCCTGGTGCAAAGAAACAGGCAGGTTATGGACTGGCTTCAAAATGGTATGGAAGTTACCTATATGGACAAGGGGGAGGAAAAAACAGCCATAGTCTATCTAATAGATTATGATGAGGAAAATATAGATAACAACTCCTTTGTAGTTACCAATCAATGGACAGTTTCAGGGGTTGATCAGGTAAGAAGGCCCGATATAGTAATCTTTATAAACGGTCTACCCCTTGTAGTAGTGGAATTAAAATCCGGGTCTGCTGAAAATGTGGATATATCCTCAGCCTATAGGCAGATTAAAAACTATCAAAAGGACATACCAGAGCTATTCGTATACAATGCCTTTAATATTATAAGTGACCTTACCTATTCAAAGGCAGGGACCATAACCTCCAGTGAAGAATGGTACAAGGAATGGAAGACCATAGACGGATCCAGGGAAGATACCAGGATTGCAGCTTATGATGTACTGTTTAAGGGCATGTTAGACAAAACAAGAATCCTGGATATTATAAAAAACTTTATATTATTTGAGGACAACATACCGGAAGATACAAAGATCATTGCCCAATATCACCAGTACTATGCGGTGAAAAAGGCAGTAGATTCAACCCTAAAAGCTGTTGATACCGATGGTAGGGCTGGGGTATTTTGGCATACCCAGGGCTCGGGAAAATCCCTGTCCATGGTGTTTTATGTTAAATCACTATATAAATACTTAGAAAATCCTACCTTTGTAGTAATTACAGATAGAAATGATTTAGACGATCAACTCTATAACCAGTTTGCCAAAGTAAAAGATTTCCTAAGACAAACCCCGCAGCAGGCAAATTCCAGAGACCATCTTAGGGAATTATTAGATGGCAGGCTGGCCAATGGGATATTCTTTACTACTATGCAAAAATTCTCCGAATCAAAGGAACCCTTAACTGAAAGATCGGATATCATAGTAATTTCCGACGAAGCACATAGGAGTCAATATGGTTTAAAGGAAGTTATTAAAAAGGATGGATCAATACAGGTAGGTATGGCAAGGATAGTTAGGGATTCATTGCCAAATGCCAGCTACATTGGGTTTACAGGCACCCCTATTTCTGCAAAGGACAGGGACACCCGAGAGGTCTTTGGGGATTATATAGATATCTATGATATGACTCAAGCGGTAGAAGACGGGGCCACAAAACCTATCTACTATGAAAACAGGGTCATGAATTTAGGATTAGATGAAGACCTTTTAGAGGAAATAGATGCCAAATATGAGGAACTTGCCACCCAGGCTACAGAAGAGGATATAACAAAGAGTAAAAGGGAACTGGGCAAACTAGAATCCATACTTGGTTCTGAATCCGTTATAGAGACCTTATGCACTGATATAATCAAGCACTATGAAGAGGAAAGGGCACATCTGTTAACGGGTAAAGCTATGATAGTAGCCTATAACAGAAGGATAGCCATGAAGGTGTATAAGAAGATTTTAGAACTTAGGCCAGAGTGGGAGGAAAAAGTTAAGCTAGTAATAACAGGCAGCAACAACGACCCAGAGGAATGGAAAGAGATCGTAGGTAATAAAAATTACAAAAAAGAACTGGCTAAAAGGTTCAAAGATAATAAGGATCCCTTTAAAATTGCCATAGTAGTGGACATGTGGCTGACAGGATTTGATGTTCCAAGCCTTGCAACCATGTATGTATATAAACCAATGAAAGGTCATAACCTAATGCAGGCCATAGCCAGGGTCAACAGGGTTTTTGAAGATAAGGAAGGCGGGCTGGTAGTAGACTATATTGGAATAGCTAAGGCCTTAAAGGAGGCTATGAATGACTACACTGTTAGGGATAGAAAGAATTTCTCTAATCCTGATATAAGGGAACAGGTATATCCCAAATTTAAAGAAAAGCTGGAAGTATGCAGCAATGAATTCCTATACGGACTTGAGTATTCTGATATATTCAGGGATGATGTAAGCGATAGGGTAAGATCGGATCTAATAACGGAAGGGATTAACCATATATATAGATTGAATGAAAAAATGCAGAAAAGTTTCAGGGAAGAAGCCTACATACTAAGGCAAGCTCACAGCCTATGTTCATCAATAACCACTAAGGAAGAGCAAAGACTAGCCGCCTACATTGAAGCTATAAGAATTGGGATTAGCAGAATTAGGGAAGAGGGCAAAATATCATTAAAAGAGATAAACAGGCAAATAGAGGAACTTTTAGAAAACAGCATAAGAAGCGAGGGAGTTATAAACCTGTTCTCAGATATAGATATGGAGTTTTCCATATTTGATGAGAATTTTTTATATAAAATACTCAACATGAAACAAAAAAATCTGGCAATAGAATTAATGCACAAACTCTTAAAGGAAGAGGTTAAGTTATACTCTAGAACAGACATAGTTAAATCTGAGGAGTTTTCCAAACGGATTAAAAGGGTTATGGAGGAATACCGAAGAAGTCAAATAGCTAATGCCAGAAGTCTAGACGAGTTATATCAAAAAAGTCATAGAGATAGACATTACAGCAGTAGTCAAGAAGAAACGGAAAATGAGTATCACGTTGAAAGGGATGATATAAACAGGATTATAGAAAGCCTAATAAACATAGCGAGGGATATTGTTGAGGCAGATAAAAACGGGGATAGGATGGGCCTTACAAAAGAGGAATTATCTTTCTACCATGCACTAACCTTTAAAGAGACCATTGAGGAGTATTATGAGGATGAAGTTCTTGTAGAAATGGCCAAAGAACTCACAAGGGAACTAAGAGAAAATGAATCCATTGACTGGCAGTACAAGGAATCAGGAAGAGCAAGGATGAGAACTACAGTCAGAAGATTGCTTAGAAAATATAACTACCCACCTGAAGAAATGAAGGAAGCTTTAGATATAGTACTTAGACAATGTGAACATTGGTCCATGAGAAGGTTGCCATAATTAAATACTGGCAACCTTAAATCATGATATAAATCCAGAAAAAATGTGTGAATAGGATCCAATACAACATTATCTCCAGTAAAAGATACAAGTAATTGGAAACTAGGCATTAATATGATTTAAAGAAAGATAGAAACTACCCCCAATAGTACTCCTATACCTCCCATTACATACCCAATAGCAATACGCTTTTTAAAGTCAGTATGGATATTATCAATCTCTGCACTCAGCCTATCCTTTGTTTCCCTCAATTCAGCTAATTGATAAGTTTGTTTCTCTATTATTTCATTTTGCTGCCTTGATTTATCCTCCAAAGCCCTGTAGGAATTATTGTTTTTGGACTGTGCTGGTACAAAAGGTTAAAACATACTTAGGAAAAAATTATATTGATTGGAGTAGTCATCTATTATACAATGAATAACAAGGATAATAATGGATTTAAATGGGGGCGTATTATGCTTAAAGTCCAAAATGTTACCAAGAAATATGGTAAAGTATTGGCTGTTGATCAAATGAGTTTTGACGTGGAAGAAGGTCAGATAGGGGTTTTATTAGGACCTAATGGTGCAGGTAAAAGCACTATTATAAAATGCATCGCAGGTTTGTTGCAGCATAGTGGAGAGATTACTGTTGGGGGTCATATAAACAAGGGGATAGAGGCTAAAAGGATTATAGGGTATGTACCTGAAACGGCTAATTTATTCGATGCTTTAACAGTGGAGGAGCATATTCATTTCATTGCCAAGGCTTATAGGCTAAAGGAGTATGAAGAGTATGCCAAGGAGCTTATGGAGTGCTTTGATTTAGACGATAAGAGGGATAAGCTGGGCAAGGAACTGTCCAAGGGTATGCAGCAAAAGGTGAGTATCTGCTGTGGTGTTATTATAAGGCCCAAGGTTGTGCTGTTTGACGAGCCTATGGTTGGCCTTGATCCCAAGGCTATCAAGGAGCTAAAAAAGCTATTTGTGGAGTTAAAGGATTATGGATGTGCAGTTCTAATAAGTACCCATATCATTGATACCATTAAAGAGGTTTGGGATAAGATTCTTATAATGAACAAAGGAAATATTGTTAGTACCTTTTACAGGGATGAGGTAAAGGATGAGAACGAAATAGAAGAGAGGTTCTTTGCAGTTACGGGAGGGGCACAGCAATGAGTGCATTAGTGTATATTTTAAAAAAATCCCTTAAAAATAATCTTAAAGGCCTTTTAAAAAAGCCGGCAGCACTAATAACCTATATAATTCTTGCCTGTCTTTTCATAATGCCGTCCCTTTTTGGAAAATCCAGCCAACAGTCGTCAACATTGGCAATAAGCAGGGATGTTATGCGCTCTATTTTTATGGGCTATACTATGTTGTTATTTGTAGTATCTATTATTTCATCCTTAAGTGGAGCATCCTTTTTCAGAATGGCAGATGTAAATCTTCTTTTTACAGCACCAATAAAAGCCGGATATATATTGATCTATGGATTTGTAAAACAGCTTGCAACTAATTTTATAATAATGCTTTTTTTAGGGCTGCAGTATCCCAACTGGAAGAGAATCTTTGGGTTCGCAGATGGTGCAGGGTGGGTACTCATAATTGCATATATGCTGCTTGTTATTGTAATGTCTCTTGTTGGTATGATTCTATATGCCTATGCATCCAAAAAACCTGAGAGGGAGTATTGGGTAAAAAGAATTATTTATGGGTTAGTAATTGCTTTTATTTTACCTATTTTAGTGAAGACTATTGAAACCCAGAACATATTAAAAAGCATAGTAGCATGGCTTTCTAATGATTATTTAAAATATATTCCCATTATAGGATGGTTTAGAGAAATGCTTATGGGAATATATACGGGTATAAATACAGAAATCCTTGTATATATTGCACTTAATTTAATCATAGCCACAGCAGCTTTTATCAAAATTTATAGAATGGATACAGAGTTCTATGAAAAGGTTATAGCAGGGACAGAGCTTAGAGAATTAACCTATGAAGCAGCAAAAAAGGGTCGGGCAATAAACACCAATACCAGAGTAAAATATAGAAAAGTAAAGGCAAAATTTACTCTGGAAGGAAGTCTGGCTATCTTTGAAAAACAGATACTGGAGAAGAGAAAAAAGGGATTTTGGCTGCTGCCTACCAGAACTATAATTTTAACCCTCGGCGCTGTAATAGCTGCAGTATCAACCCCATTTGATAGTATGGAATTAATGCTTGGGATTTTAGGGGTAGCCGCTTACCTTATGCTTATTTTAGATATGGTAGCTGTATGGGAAAGGGATATATCCAGGCATTATATCTACCTGATACCAGCAACCCCTTTTAAGAAAATGCTGGCTTCTACCCTGGTTGAAGTTATAAACATAACTATTGAGGGGATCTTGATTTTTGGAATTGTTGGTATGATATTAAAAGTTGCTTTACCAGTTGTTTTATCATCAATTCTTGCATATGCAACCTTGGGTATAGTATTTATTTATTCAGATATTGTTGTAAGAAGGATGTATGGCAAGATTCATGGTGGTATTCTTCGCGAATTCTTCCGTGTTTTTGTACTTATATTAATTATTCTGTTTGTCGTAACTCCAGCGGCCATACTTGCCAATGTTACAGGCAATTATGCCCTGGGGATCAGTGTTTCAGCAGCAGTTAACATGGTTTTGATTTTAATGTTTATGTGGATAGGAACCGGTTTGTTTAAATCTCCGGAATTACCGTAGGATAAGTATTTTGCCATGATAAATGAAAAGGCCTTCTATTCAGGAGATGGCTGTTATTTCTAGACATCTTCAATTAGATGAGGTTACCCAAGCTTTATGAATCGACAAGAACATGGATAATATTACCAAAAAACTCATTGGCAAAATCTTGATACTGCCTGGTTATAAGCATATAATTATGCTATCTATATATAATTATGTTATCTATATTGAAGTACGAGTTTATCAATAAGACACTTCCAGTCCTTCTTTACACTAAAATATTAAGTTCAAGCAATAGTAGCAGTCTATCTATACACAAAAATAAATATGAATGAATTGATCATTTACTCCATTATGTACTATCTACTATTTTATATAAACTGTTTGCTATGTATTAGGGTTTATGCTTCTTTATTTATAATAATTTTTTTTGCAGCTAACTGACATAATATTACAAAATATACATAAAATGGCCTATTCCTATGATGTTAGAGGAGAAAATCCAAGATTGAACAAAATATTTGGTAGAAAAAAAGAGATCCCTCAGGAATTATTATATTCATTTTTTGCTATGGGCATAACATT
>JAAYGY010000086.1 GCA_012735575.1 Clostridiales bacterium | reverse complement strand
TTCTATGTCAATACACAATTGCCAAACTGGCATTATGTTGAAAAATATGTTCCCTTTTTGGTAAGTTTTTCACAAAAGTAAGACGATTAGGTAATTTAAGTTGAATTTTTCTACATAATATCTATAATGAAATATGAGGAGTGGTATATATGGAATCCATGGGAGACCGAATTAGAAGACTTAGAGAACAAAAAGGGCTTACCCAAAAGGAATTGGCTGAACTTGTTGGTGTAGGCACTCATTCCCTGTCTAGATATGAAAACAACTTAAGAAACCCTAGTCCAGAGATAATAAGTAGGTTAGCTAAAGTTTTGGATACAACTTCCGATTATCTCATATCTGCATATATACCTGAAAAGTATTCTGATGGTAATGCTGTTAATGAGCATGACATTAATGAATATGATGAGTTTATAAAAAAGGCTAGTGCTTTCTTTATGGATGATAAAGTAGCTGACGCTGATAAAGAAGCCTTATTTAGGGATATATCAGAATTATTTTGGAAGTCTAGGGATAAAAATAAATAAATATCTAATTAAGTACTTTACAACTATTTATAATAATATAATAAACAATCATTATTGCAGGGGGTGGCTTTTATGAATCAGCGCATAAAAGCCAGTGTTAAATATCTTGTGCAGAAACATGGTACAAGAGACCCAGAGGCAATAGCTAAGGGCGAAGGAATAAACATCGTATATAAGCCCTATAGTCAAGGTACCAAAGGATATTATATTAATGTAAATGGTAGTAAGTACATAGTAATAAATGAAAACTTAGATGAATATACACGCCAAGTAGTTTTATCCCATGAGCTGGGACATGCAATGCACCATAGCGATCACGACATATATTTTATTAGAGAACATACCTTTCTATCTACCAATATCTATGAAGATGAAGCCAATGCTTTTGCAGCCGAATTATTGATTGATTGTAATGATATTGATGAAGTTCAATTAGAAAATATGAGTATTGAACAAATTAGTAAATATTTTAGAGTTACGCCGGAGTTGGTTGAATACAAATTCAAGAATAAAAAATAGTATATGAACATAGTCACTATCTGCCCTAAAAGAGGCAGTTTATTTAGACCTACAAAAGAACATATGTTTTGAGCAAGCCATAATCACCCTTTCAATTAATCAGTGTGTTTCAATATAAAACAATTAAAAGGGAGTGGTATCTTTGAGAGGCCATATTAGAAAATATCGTGGAAGGTGGGCTGGAGTTGTTGAGTTAGGTAGAGATCCAGTAACCGGTAAGCGTAGACAGAAATGGATTTACGCTGATACGAAAAAGGAATGTGAAGTTTTGGTCGCAGAGCTAATATACAAATTAGAAAGTGGAACATATTTTGAACCCACTAAAATGTCTGTAGCGGAGTATTTGCGACACTGGATTAAAGTTCACTCTCCTAATTTAGCCAAGTCTACTGTTGATGACTACACAGGAGTAATTGAAAATCATTTGATTCCAGAGTTGGGAAATCTACCACTTGCAAAGCTCAGCCCACTACATTTGCAAGATCTTTATAAAAGAAAACAGGAAGAATACTCGGGAAGAACAGTTCAAAAAATACACAGGATACTTAGAAAAGCCCTTGACGTAGCAGTTAAAACCCAATTAATAAAACAGAATCCTGCCGATCTAGTAGATACACCTAAAGCAAAAAAATATAAACCCAATATATATGATGAAAAAGAATTTTTAACTCTATTAAAAACTGCTGAAGGAACAGAACATCATATTCCTATATTATTAGCTGGAGGATTAGGAATGCGTAGAGGAGAAATATTTGGATTAAAATGGCGTAATGTAGACTTCAAAAACTGTAAAATCTCAGTTACGCAACAACTTATTCCTACTAGTAAAGGTTTAGTCTACGATAACCCAAAAACTTATAGTGGTACTAGAATTATAGAAGTACCTAAATATATAATAGATCTATTAAAAAAACAAAAGAAAAGACAAAAAGAATATAAGATTTTTTATGGACCCGAATATGTTGAAAATGACCTTGTTTGTTGTAAACCCAATGGTGAACCTGTTAACCCAAGTACTTATAGCCATAGGTTCGCCAATTTTTTAAAGGAGAACGGACTAAAACATATTCGTTTTCATGATCTACGTCATTTCAATGGTACTATTATGCTTAAATATAACATACCTGTAAAAGTTGCGTCCCAGAGGCTAGGCCATTCTACTACTGCTATAACTCAGGATATATATCAACATGTTTTGAGTGAAATTGATAATGAAGCTGCTCAGAAGATAAATGATGGATTATTTGGTGCTTTAAATCGTAAGGGGTAACTCATGTTTGTAAAATGTTTGTATATTGTTTATAGGCAATAAAAAAGGACTTGAGATAAATCTCTCAAACCCTTGATACTGGTGCCGGAGACCGGAATCGAACCGGTACGGTTTTATTCAAACCGCAGGATTTTAAGT
>JAAYGY010000085.1 GCA_012735575.1 Clostridiales bacterium | reverse complement strand
CTAATCTTCTATATTTATGTCACCTTATTATTATATAAACATATTATATATTGTAATATATAACGCCATATATGCCATGTTAATATAAATTAATAATTGCCGGGAGGATTTGATATGAGTTATGATTACTCAGATAAACTTCTAAAACCTAAAGACAAAGAAGTTAAGTTGATTATTAGGGATAAAAAAAAAGTTCTAGAACCATGCACTATGGAGATTGTAAAATGTTCTCCTTGCCTGCCCAGAGAACTAGTTAGGAACGGTGGATTTGAAATATTAGGGGCCTTCGATCAAGTTTTTGAACATTGGACAACGGGACCGCAACCTAGTGATATAAGGGTTGATGAGTCTGGAATAGCTCACGAAGGAATTTCTAGTATGTCTTTTAATTCACTACCAACTGATGAAGTTCAATTTAAATCTCAGCGTGTATTTCAAAATGTGGCTGTAGAGCCTGGCTGTTTCTTAGTTCTTAGCTACGCCACAAATTTTCTACAAGCTGGTGTTGACTTTGACGAACTTTCCTTTAGAGCCAGAGTTTATTACAATGGAACAAGGCCAACGGATATAATTAATATTGAAACTCGATATGGAAGCGCTATTTTGGCTGGTACGGGATTTGATTTTCATCAAAAGGTATCTGATGTTCCTGTACCTGAAGGAAACACTACCCTTACGGTAGAGTTTCAAATTAGAATAAGAGATAGAGCTGGCGTCACAGGTGATGACCTAACTGTCTTTCTTCTCGATAGTGTGTCCCTTAGACCTGTTTAAGATGGCTAATTTTGTTTAGGACTAATTAAGTCCTTTTTTTTATCAGCCAATAAATTGATTTATTTTTTTCATATATGTTATGTACATATCAATTACTTTGTTTATGCTGTCATATACTATTTTATCATCTATCTTCTCATATTCATGAACTAATCTATTTCTAAGATCAGTAGAAGGTGCAATTTCTACCGCGAATTTTGGATCCAATATACCACATTCCCCTAATTCAATATACTTTGTCCTCATATCTTCAATATAATCACCAAAAGAACCAGGTCTCAATTCTTTTAGCTGGCTTATGTACTGTTGCATTTTTAGCATTTCTTCTATAGCTACATCTAAATTTCTCATTTTATAACCCCTTTGATAATCTATATATAGCATTATTTAGGTACTCTCTTCTCAATTCTCTTAAATGCTTTGTATCAGCATATCTAGCTCCTGCCTTTAATTTAAATCTCAAGTAGCTACTATTGTTTTCATACAGAACATTGGAGTTGCAAGCAACTTCATATAATAATAGTGGAGTTGCCCTGTCCAAATCTACTAAGTCAATATTATCGCGACCAAAATAGATAATCAGATCCGTCAAAAGCATGATTTTCTCTTCATCATTTATTGAAGGATTGGATATAAAGCCTACATCAATATCACTATGCTCACCGAATCTTTGAGTTCCATAGGAACCAAATGTCAATAAAAGTTCAATTTGCATTTTTTGATAATATCTATAAGCTGTGTATCCAGCATCATAATTATCACCTGTTATGCATCTTAATATCCAACTTACTTTTGTAGTATAGCCATTAATCATATTATGCCATTTTTGAAAGAGTTTGAACACTTCAGCCTTCTTTTATCTTTGAAATATATGCTATACTTTAGTAGGAAAGATAAAAATTAACATGAATATATAATAGCAGATTAAGGAGAAGTTTTATTTATGGATAAGTTTCAGTTACATAAAAAATTTTTTTGCTGGCTAAAGGATCGTGGACAAAAAATAAGTGAGCAGGATACAAAAATATGGAGATTGCTTCTCTTATTCATGGCTTTATCCAATATTGGGATTGTAATTGTAATTACCATGGCCAATCCTACAGGTATAGGTTTTATAGTAGACTTTGTTTTCTATCTTTTATTAGTTTCTATTGCCTTTATTATTACTACTTTACTCATTGCCTTTATTTTCTCTCTGCTATATGTACCACTGCCTCGCTTATTCGTAGGGAGTGTCATCTTTACCTGGTCTTTAGTTTATTATATTTTATCTGTAGGAAACTTAGGCACCTTGTTCTCCGTTATAATTGCTACCTCTTTTATATTTCTTACAATGATTATTGGTGCAATTATTATCATATTATTCAACACACAACTATCCCTGAAAATAAAAATATTAACTATTTTGCTGCCAATGGTTATTTTATACCTTACATACCAATCACCATATATGCAAAAAAGTGAAATTCCTGCTTTTTCTGAAGTATATCCAAAACCTGCGGTTACTCCTATTCTAGAGGAAAGCCCTGCTAAAAAAGGCAATTTTACTGTAATCTATTTTACATACGGCAGCGGAAAGGACAGACATAGAAGAGAATATGGCCAAAAAGTAGATCTTGTCTCCAAAACAGTAGATGCTTCCGAATATATAGATAAATGGCCCAGATCAAGAGAAATCTTTTGGGGATTTAATGAAAAAGAACTCCCTCTAAACGGCCGGGTATGGTTTCCCAATGGAGAAGGCCCCTTCCCCATTGTCCTTATTACCCATGGAAACCATAAGATGGAGGATTTTTCAGACGCTGGTTATGCTTATTTGGGAGAGTTGTTAGCAAGTAGAGGTTTTATTACTATTTCACTTGATCAAAATTTCCTCAACTATTCCAACTGGTCCGGGATCCCAAAAAAAGATATGGAATTACGTGCCTGGATAATATTGCATCATTTACTACAGATAGATGAGTTCAGCCAAACTCCAGGTACACCCTTTTATCAAAAGGTGGATTTTGAAAGGGTGGCATTAATTGGCCATTCACGAGGCGGACTTGCCTCTACCATGGCAGTTGATTATTCAAAATGGTTTGATCATGATACTTCTATAGAAGGGGTAGATAAATTTAAGATCCAGTCAGTTGTGGCCTTGGCACCTACTGATAAAGCAGTAGATAAAAAACTCCCTTATTTATGGGAAACTAACTACTTAGTAATTCATGGTGCACAAGATGCTGATGTTAACAGTTTTCGTGGTGAACGCCAGTATGGAAGGACCAGATTTCGTAATGGATCTAAAAAATTTAAGGCTGCGCTTTATCTTGCAGAGGCCAATCACAGCTATTTCAATACTGACTGGGGCAAAAGAGATATTAGTATCCCAGGAGGTTTTTTCCTTAACCACAGGGATACCATGGATAGTAAGGATCAAAGGGAAATCACAAAAATATATATATCGGCATTTTTAGAAACAACCTTATTGAATAGTAGCCGATATGAAAAGCTATTTTATAATTATCAGTATGGCCTGAATTGGCTACCTGAAACATTATATTTTAACAGATACGAAAATGGAATGTTCCAACCAATAAACAAGTTTTATACTAATAGGGATAAAAGGGTTTTTGACAAAGATATAAGAGCCAATGCTCAGGGATTTTCAATTTGGGATATAGAAACAGCAAAGGATCGCCGGGGTAACAGCAAGGGCAAGGCCGGGCTGGTGCTACAATGGGATAAAGAGGGAAGCTACGCAATTTCCATTTCACAAAAATATATAAGTTCCTTAAAAAATGAGCCTGACAGTTTCATACTTTCCATAGCTAATATGGCCAGAGACCTGGATGAGAATCTAGAGTCCCGCCCTAAAGTTGAAGTAGAGTTTAGAAATAAGTCAGGGGATTCTGTCCAGCTCCCACTAGATGAATATATGCCACTTCCAGCTCGGATTAAAGTACAGTACACCAAAATACCCTGGTTTGATAAAATAATGAAAAAAGGAAAATATGAGGAGGATGAGGAACCAGTATTCCACATGTATGAAATTAAGCTGAATAAAATTAAAAGTTTAAATGACAATATAACCTACCAAAATATAAGTGAAATTATCTTACACTTTACAAATGGACCAGGAAAAGTAATGATTGATGATGTGGGATATATCTCCTACTAAATAAAAAATCAATTTACTATAATACCAATTTATTTTTATTATATTTATATTAACATCAATTTATATTTATAACTGCATCAATAACTCAATTAACTAAATAACTAATAACTAAATAACTAAAAAAGCCTATCTAAAAATTAGCTAGATAGGCTTTTTATATGGCTCGCCAGGCTGGTTTCGAACCAGCAACCCCTCGGTTAACAGCCGAGTGCTCCACCGTTGAGCTACTGAGGATTATATTGAAATCCGGCAGCGACCTACTCTCCCAGGGGGTCTCCCCCCAAGTACCATCGGCGCTGAAGGGCTTAACTTCTGTGTTCGGTATGGGAACAGGTGTCTCCCCTTCGCTATTGCCACCGGAAATTGTTAT
>JAAYGY010000084.1 GCA_012735575.1 Clostridiales bacterium | reverse complement strand
GTATGTAATAGGACACTGTAGTTTACGAGAAGATATTAGGATATTCAAACTTGCTAGAATTGAAAAAATTAAAGTTCTAAGTGAGAGCTATCACATTCCTCTTAACTTTTCTATCACTTCTTATATGCAAAACACTTTGGACCTCATAAATCCCGGAAAAGAATACAATGTGGAAATTCGTTTTTTTCATCCTGCATCAGTTTGGGTTTCAGAAAAGATTTGGTTGCCGACTCAAAAAATCGTTTGGTTAAAAGACGATTCTATTATTTTTAGGGCGAAAGTTAATGGACTAACTGATATTAAAAGATGGGTACTGGGATATGGTAGTTTAGCAAAAGCTTTAAAACCTAAGGATTTAGTGGACAAATTAAAGATGGAGATCGAAACCATGGCAGGGACATATGGATAAGGTAAATACATCATATGTGTCGGTTACATAATAATACAAAAACATACCTAAATTTCAATACGTAAAACGTATAGGTTTCCTATCCAATGAGAGTATATCTTAATATTAGGAAAAAATCAAATAAAATCTTTACATGTTTCTGAAAATATGATATAGTAATGCTAACATTCAGGATATTACAACAACATCCCTAATGAAGAGGAGGTGAGGGTAGTGAAATACTTTGAGTTGGTTGTGACAGTATCATTACAAGAAGATGTACCTTTTCTATCCAGCTATGAGTTTATTAGCAATATGATATCAAGAGCCATGCTTAATCATAAAGAGCTTAAAGAATTGCATGGTGCCAATAAGTTTAAGCTCTATACATTTTGCGCATTCCACCCAATTGAATCAGATAAAATCTATAGGAAGGGTAGGTTGTATATTACCAATATCCGTTCTTTATCTGTAGAGATTATTTTAGCTTTAAAAAAAGTACTACCTCATGTCAGTTACCCAATAATGATTCTGGCAACAGATATAAGAATGCATCAATACAGGCCTATCACAGAAATGGCAACCATTACCCCTGTAATTGCAACTGTTGATAATAGATGTTGGACAAGAGAAGATGGATTGATTTTACTTAGAAATAGAGCACATATAAACGCTTTGAAGAAATATCGTAATTTTTTTGGTGATGTGGAAGAACCGGATATGAATTTCATTGAATATATTAGGCAAATCAACAAAAAACCTATTAAGATTCCATATAAAAATACATCTCTGCTTGGTAATAAACTAGTAATTGGTATTAAATGTGATGAGATAAGTCAAAAACTTGCTTTTACTGCTTTAGGTGCAGGACTCCTTGAGAAGGGCTCATTAGGTTTTGGATATTGCCTTGCTAGATAGGAGGTGACAATATGATTTATGATTTGTTAGCGACTTACAGGCAGATAAGTGACAGTCATACTATGACACTTGACAGTTATATCTTATCCAACGGTCTATATATAAGACTGTATACAGATGAAAGAGAGCCTGATGTGCTATTGGTAGAAAGACAAACCCCGCAAAGTGGAGAGTTGTATAACTGGTTTAGAGAGGTAGACTTTTATAGTCGATTAATTGAGATGAATAAGCCAGTGGACCCGAAAAAGAAAATACATAGCAATAATATGTATTCCGTTTTTTTTAAACATGGCAGTGGACAAGATACTCTAGTGTCTGACGGCAAACTTTCTTCAGAATTCGAAGATCGTATTTCACGTTATTTTGATGCACTAGCAAAGCCTAAAAAAGAACATACTAAAATTTTAAAATCTTACAATTTCCCAGATATTGATAAAGAAGCAATACAGCGAAACAAAGAAAAAATATTGAGCATATCTGATTGGCTGGTTAAAAAGGTGTTGTCATACGATTTTATATCCGAAGTTTATATTAAACTTTTTTTTGATGTAGCTATAAGTGAATACAAAAGAGAAAGTGACCGTTATCTGATTCCTAGAATATTTAACAACAATAAATATAACATTACATTTGATGGCACTCTTTATGGACTATCCAATGCAAATATGGGGCTAAATGCGAAAAAACCGTACTTAGAGCACAAAACCACAAATTATAAAGTACCATTTAGAATTAGTATTGAAGATGCACTTGATAGTAAGAATATGATAGAATGGTTAGAAAATCAAAAAAGTGAAGGAAAACCAATTGTTTCAGGCTATTTGCCTATAGACTCAGAGGGGCAATACACTTTATCTCATGTAATAACTGATGAAATAAACGCACATTATATGCATCTAGAAAAAGGCATCAAGACCATAATTAATGACTATGATTTTGTGCCTGGTATCACAGATAAAATAAAACCTTTTACAATTAACAATTACCTTAGATTAAAGGATTTAAATGAAGAGGTTATAAATAGCAGAGCTGTTTTGGAAACAAGGGTTGACGAATGGCTTTATAATGGGAATCTAAGAAAAAATTATTATAATGAAGCTCCTAAACCTAGATCAGGATTTTCATCAAGGCAAGTTGATTTGCTTATGTTATCAAAAACAGCTATGTTAAATTTTTTTGTTAAATGTGATGCTACTTCATTATGCGGTTGTATAGACAGGATTTCCTTAGGACTAATTAAGGAAACAATTCTAAATAGTAAATATAGAGCCATTGATAAAACTAATATACCTTGTGCGGTTAATTTAAGGTTATCTATGCTTAAATATTTTAAGATAGGAGGCAAAGAAAACATGGGTGACATGATTAAGCCATTATGGGAGGGGCTAAAACAGAAGGTAGTAGATAATAAAACAAATGAAAATCAAATATGTGAAAGTGATATTGAGTTTTACTATGCTGCAGGTCAGTTAGCACGCTATCTGATTTCTCTTAGTCAAGCACAAAATATAAACTATGACATAATCGATCCAATATTGAATGCAAGAGACTCCAACAAAATTAAAAAAGAGCTATATGGGCTTATAAAAAAATATAGTCATGCAATAAGTGCGGACAACAAATCAAAACGTACGGATGCTTTAATAGCTTTGGTCATGGGCTACAATCCAGAAAGACCAACAGAGGTAGAGTATGATGCCCTTATAGCGGGGTTTGCATCTCACAACATCATATATCAAAAGGAGGACGTATAAAATGATTATGAAAAAAAGGGTATATGGAGTAGCTGGAATAAAAAGTATAATGTCTAATTGGTATGCTGATTTTACAGGTAGACCTAAGACCACATCTAATGGTGATATCTTTGGTAGTGATAAAGCTTTTAAATATCCTATAAAGAGGATGTGGCAATCTGAAGGAGAGAAGGTACTTTATATTAAGTCTTATAAGATGGAAAAGTCAGGTAAGAAAAATGAGGGTGAGAAACTTCAACCTAGAGATCTGAACGAAAGATATGAGCAAATTTTTGGCTCTAAACTTGATAAGAATACGCCATCCACTGAAGTTCTTAGCAATCTTTTTTCAGCTATAGATGTTATGAATTTTGGAGCAACTTTTGCTGAAAAAGATCAGAATATAAGTATAACAGGTGCTGTCCAGATAGGCCAAGGTTTTAACAAATATAAGGAAAGCAATATAGAAACTCAAGATATATTATCGCCTTTTAGAAATCCCAGCGAAGACAAAGAGGAAGCAACAGCATCTTCATTGGGTAGCAAAATTGTTACAGATGAAGCACATTACTTTTATCCTTTTTCAGTAAACCCAAAAAACTATGATGATTATTTAGGACTAGGAATTGATGGTTTTGAAGGTTATACTGTTGAGGCTTATGAAAAATTCAATAAAGGATGCCTTGTAGCATCTACTGCTTTTAATTCAAACAGCAAGGTAGGTTGTGAAAATGAATTTGCACTTTTTATTACTTGTAAAGAAGATAGTGATCTGTATTTGGCTAATTTAGATCGGTATATCGACTTTGATAAGCAAGGGGATAGATATAAGATAAGTCTAAACAAACTAAGCAAGCTGCTCAAGAACGAGCTGGATGCTATTGAGAGCATACAAGTATATTATAATGAATTAGAAATGGAAGTAGATACTTATGAATTGCCATGTACTTTAAAGAGTATATATTAATGGTGATAAAAATGGGAAAAGAAGTAATCAAATTTGTTCTATCAGGAAACCTAGCATTCTTTAAAAAGCCTGATGTCAATGCAAAAATCTATTTTACATACAATAATATTCATAAAGTCGCACTCCTTGGATTGCTAGGTGCTATAGTAGGGCTTAAAGGCTATAGGAATAATGAGCTGTTTGGTGAAGAAACATCTGATTATCCGGAATTTTATGAAAAGCTATCCCCTCTTAAAGTTTCGATTATACCAAATACAGACCGGGGATATTTCACCAAAAAGATACAATATTTTAATAATAGTGTAGGATACGCTTCTAAAGAAGAAGGCGGAAATTTAATGGTACATGAACAATGGTTAGAGGATCCTAGTTGGATCATATATCTGATGAATGACAATGCAATGGATGAGAATTTATGGGACAAGCTATGTGACTATTTATTAAATAAAAAGAGTGTATTTATTCCCTATTTAGGTAAAAATGACTTTTTTGCTGATATATCAGATGCAGAAAAAGTTAACCTAAAGGAAAGAACAGACAATTTTATACACTCGCTGTTTATTGGAGAGCTGGAAAGAGTCGATGAAGATGAAACTATTAACGATGATCCCCCTTTTATATTCACAGAATATGCTCCTGTAGGTATTGAAAAAAAATATAATTTTTATAGATTTGATCGGACGATTTTTACAAATTGCATGGTAGATCTTTCAGATCTAACAGTCTATTCAGACAAGAATAAAAATATAGCTTTTTTTTAGTAACAGAAGGGGCAGTTTAATATAGAGTATATTTTAAACTGCCCTATTAAATTAGGAGGCAGTATGTATCAATTATTAGATATAGAAATCTTGAAAAGAGAAGATTTATGGGCTCATACTAGAGAAGGGAAAAAGAATGAGACCCTATTGGAACACAGTCAATTATGTATTGATTATTTTAATGAATATTGTCGCCACAAAGGTATAGATGAAATTGTACAGAATTTAATACGAACTTGTGGCTGTAATGATATAGAGGCAAATATAATATATGACATGTTTGTCAATGCAATTTATCTCCATGATATTGGGAAAGTTAATCCAGCTTATCAAGCTAGAAGATTAAATAATCCTATGTTTAAAAACAATGGAATAGCCTATGAATGTAACTCTAATCATGCTTTACCATCCGCTTATATTTACATGACGGAGTTTATGCCATTAATTGAGGGACAGAGCAAAAGAAAGTTATCCTTTTTCCTGTTTGCCTTTAGTTATTGTATCGCTCGGCATCATGGATATTTAAAAAATACTGATGGTTTTAAAGATGATCTAATGAACTGCCCAGTGCAATGCTACTATGGTAAACCCCTTGATCTAAACAAGAATAGCATATTTACCACTGATAAAGGATATACAAGAATAAAGAAACATATAAAAGATGAAATAGCATTCTTTATACTATGTAGACTATTGTTTGCTACTATAACTGCATGTGATTATTGCGCGACAGCTGAGTATAAAAATGATATTAAGTTTGATATAAGTATCATAGATACGGATGATTTTAGTATATGGAAGAAAAATCATCAGAAAGGTTGTATATACAAAGGAATTGTTAAATATCAAGAGAACAAAGATTATTTTAAAAGCAGTCCAATTAACGCACTTCGCAGTGATATGTTCTTAGAATCAGAACAGCGTCTAAAACAATTTCCTAATGCAAATATTTATTACCTTGAAGCTCCGACTGGGTCAGGTAAAACAGAAAATTCCATTAATTTAAAGCTTAATATATTAGAGATGCACCCTAATGTAAACAATGTGTTTTATATATTCCCATTTAACACCTTGGTAGAGCAAACAGCGGAAACATTGGAAAAATATTTTGAAAAGGATGTGGATTTTGCTGTAGTAAATTCCATTAACCCTATAGTAATGAAACGAGATATTGAAACTGAGGAAGTGGATTATGAGTATTCATATCTAGGGCGCTTATTTAATAATTATCCTATGGTAGTAACTTCACATGTTAACTTCTTTAATTTTTTATTTGGTTGTGGTAAAGAACAGGTTT
>JAAYGY010000083.1 GCA_012735575.1 Clostridiales bacterium | reverse complement strand
CCAATAAATGATAAAATGATAACAGAATTTCTTGCGCCGCGGGGTAAGGGAACAATTATATATCTAAACCTATGCCATGCATTGCCACCGTCTACAAGCAAAGCCTCATTGTACTCTTGAGGAATGGACATAATCCCTGCTATATATATGACTGTAGCTATACTTAAGCCCTTCCAGACATCAACCAAGGCCACAGAATAAAGGGCCAAATTTATATTTCCTAACCAGTCTGGTCCTTTTATTCCCAATAAGCCCAAAGCATTATTTATTACTCCTTGTGTGGGGTGCATCAGGCTTTGAAAGGTAATTCCCACTGCTAAGGTACTTACCAGGTTTGGAAAATATACTACTGAACGAAGAAAGTTCCTGATCTTTATAGCCGGTGAAGATAAAAATGACGCTAATAGTAGTGCCAGTATTACCTTTGAACCACTGGTTGTAACTGCATAGATAAATGTGTTTTTAAAACTTATATTTAAATTGGGATCCGTGAAAAAATCCCTGAAATTCTCAAAGCCAATAAATTTCCAATCAGTAAGGGTCCACCAGGTCATTGAGAAAAAAAATGAGGATAAGGTTGGTAGCAGGAAGAATATAAAGTAAATTATTCCACCTGGCAGGATAAACCAGGGTGAATAGAGCTTTTTTTCGTACTTGGTTAATCTGGACAAAGAAACACCCCCCACTTGTGAACTTCGGGTCTGCTGATAACAGCAGACCCTTTTAGTACAAGCTATATTACCATCCTTCAAGTCCTAGTTGCTTTGCTTGTTTCTCTACGTCATCGTCATATTCTTTAGCACATTCTTCAGGACTCTTGAGCCCACCAAGGGCTTGAATACATATCTGGGGTGAGTTTGGTGCTTTTACAGAAGTTATAAACTCAAGGGCAGGTGCGGTTTTACCAGCCTCGAAGTATTGCAGCATATCCTTTATGGCTGGATAAACATTGTCTGGCAGCTGTGGTCCTCTTATAACATAGGGTCCGGTAGGTGAAATTACTGATGCATAGAGTTCAACAGCTTCATCAGAAACATAATATTCAGCCCACTTTAGGCAAGCATCAATATTTGGGCTTTCCTTATAGAAGATAAAGGAGTCTGGTATCCAGATTGTAACACCAACATTGTCCGGATCGTCTCCTGGTTGAGGGAAGAATCCAATATTATCTGCAGCTTCCCTGCCATGGTTTGTTTCAATGTTTTGGATTTGGTTGGTTAGCATTGGATAATGTATTCCATCTCCATCAACCAGCATCTTAAGCGCCTGTTCCAAGGTAGTTGCATTATAATCCTCGTTCAAGAAACCTTTTTCATAAACCTCAGCCATTTTTTCAAAGGCCTTAAACGCAGCCGGAGTATTATGATATTTAGCTTCGTTCCTGTCAAACTTTTCAGCAAAATCCGGTTCTTCTGCCTGAACATTATAGTAGTCGGCTAGGAGAATAAGCTGAGAAGTCCAGTCATTTGCAAAAGATCCAATTACAGCGGTTTTTCCTGCGGCTTTAATCTTTTCACAGTTTTCCATCAACTCATCCCAAGTTTTAGGAATTGATAATCCCAATTCCTCATAAGCCTTTTTGTTATACAGCCATCCACCAGCATTGGTACCACTGGAAGGAATTCCGTAGATTTTTCCGTCAAATGTAACGGTTTGCTTATAGGCTTCGTCAAATTTGTCGATATAGGGCTGATCATTAAGCTCACGGAAATTCTTGGCTGGATTCAATGTGCCTAATAGAGCTCCTGAGTTAAAGAGATGGATATCAGTGGATTCACCAACAGCTAATCTGGTACGGAGGATATTTTCTCCTTCTGCTCCTCCTGGTCGCAGCTCAACTTCTGTAGCTATATTCAGGTCCTTTTCCATTTTTTCTATTACTGCATTAAGACCATCCCGATTTGCAGTGTTGGACATTAGGAGTGTTACAGTTACTTTTTCCCCGCCAGCTGCATCCTGGCTATCATTTGTATCTGCTGTATCAGCAGGTTCCTGGGTATCTTCAGGTTCATTATTTGCTTGGTTCTCAGCTGTGTCATTGGTAGTTGTGTCAGCGTTATTAGTGGTAGATGCGCTATTTTGACTTGCACATGCACTCAGAAAGGATAAGAGCATAGTAACAGCCAGCATAATAACCAGTAATTTCTTAATACCTTCCCTCACACTATTACCTCCTTTTAATTAATTTAATTTGATTAAACAAAGGAGCTAATTAAATTATGTTGACATTCTGCAGTTTCATGTTAGCATGTTTATTTCTAAATTTTAAGAAAATATCCAATACTAAGTATATAAAAAACCAAAACTACTTACTTATAGATACTATTTTTGTTTGCTATATACTCAGATGGGGTCATGCCAACAATTTCTCGAAACACTTTACTGAAATAGGAGGGAATTTCGTAACCCACAGCACTGGCTACATCCTGTACAGTTATGTTAGGTATTGTGCGCATCAGCTTTTTGGCTTCCTCTATTCGATGCATGGTAACATATTTATTAAAAGACATGTTAGTATACTTTCTAAAAAGCTTACTCAGATAGGCCTGCGATATCCCAATATGGGCACATACAGAATCAAGAGATAGTGGTTCTCCAAGATTTTGCTGAACATACATTTCAATTTGTTTGAAAAAGTCCTTTGTATCCATTTTAAAATCAATATCCCGATGACAGCTGGTTATTTTATCTATGATCGACCAAATATGTGTAAAAAGCTCATCAAATGTAGTTGAACCAGCAAAGGCTTTATCTAGCAAAAAGGCTACATCAGGCTGATCTTCTGTTTTGGTATAACAAATACGTCGAAGAATAATATCTATAAGCTGTCGTGTATCGTTCTCTATCCAAAGAAGAGGTCTTTTATCCCTTTTCCAGTCCTGAAATATTTTTTTAATTTCTACTTTTAAATCCTCATACATGCCATTTAGCACAAGAAATACAACTCGTTTTATAAAGCTGCTAGTTAAAGAAGATGAATAGGATACAATACTAGGTTGATTTTTTGAAAAATATATAGTTTGATTTAAACCCAGCACAACATTGTTGTCCAAAGTTTGATACAACATTCTGGATATATCATAGCATTCAGCAAGCCTAAAAGATTCATCCACTATAACAGCTGTGTAGTATTTATAAGTACAACATGATAATACCGATTGAATAATTTCATTTATAGAAGGGGTTTTAATTTTTTGTGCTTTTAAAACAAAGAACTCTAAGAAATCCCTGCCCTCTATAGCCCATATCCCCTGATGCCGAACTGGATCAACAAACTTATCTTTTCCTCTATATATTTCTATCCAAACAGGCGAATCTACAGTAGAAAATCTGGAGGGAATTCCGTTTATACGAACTAATGCTGCCATAAAGCTTTCATATGGCAAATACCTTTCTATATCCCTTGGATTCAAGTGTTTTGGGTTTGCATTCTGAATATAATTACTTATTATAGATATTTGCATCTCATAAATCTCTTCTATCTTTTTCAAACGCAATTTTTCCAATACCCTTTTTAACTGTTCCAAATCCAGTGGTTTTAGGAGATAATCCGCTACCCCCAAACGAATGGCAGATTTTGCATATTCAAAATCCTGATATCCACTCATAATTACCGAATGAGTGGATGGGCATTCCTTTTGAACTGCCTCTACCAGATCTATTCCATTTAAAAGGGGCATTCTAATATCCGTAATCAATATATCTGGTTGAATTTTTTTTATCTTTTCTAAAGCTTCCAGTCCGTTTTTTGCACAGTCTGCAACTTCAAAATTTGGGAAATATTTATCCAAAATATATTGTAATGCTCGAATAGCTGATGGTTCATCGTCTACAAGGATTACCTTTAGTTTCATTTTTATGTTACCTCCTCTGAATTCAAAGGATTACTTATGATTACACAGGCTCCCCCATTCTTTTTATTTAACAGAGTGAATTTAAAATCATCTTTATCAAAATAGAGAATAAGCCTGGAATAGAGGTTTAATATACCCATTCCGCCGATTCCTTTTCCCTCTTCGGCAATCCTATCTCCTGTACCAGCAGCTTTAATTTTTTCATTTAACTCCCGCAGCTTATCAGAATCAAACCCCTGTCCGTTGTCATGAATTTCAATAATCCATCTGCCATCTTTTTTGTATCCATAAATACTTATTTCCATTGTTTTGTCAACATCAACATAACCATGGTTTATAGAGTTTTCAACCTAAGGCTGTAGTACAATCTTTGGTAGCTTGATAGATAATAGATCTTGATCAATATCTATAGTGTATTCCAGCCGATGTTCAAATCTTGTTTTCATTATACTCAAGTAGTTTTCTACATGCTCCAACTCATCTTCCAGACTAGCGGTCAGGTTCTTGGTAGATGTTGAGTATCGTAGCATAGATGCAATGGATTTGCATATATCACATATAACTGTATCCCCATGCATTATTCCCCGGTTAGATAATAGATTAAGAATATTATATATAAAATGGGGATTTATACGTGCTTGTAATGACTCTAGGCTTGCCTGTAGATATAGATTTCGAGACTCTATTTCCTTCTCCATAGAATCATATAAACGTTCTCTTAATTTTATAAAAGCAGTGTTGAGTGCTTTGATTTCGTCATTATTAACGCTGTTGGAAAGGTCTATTTCATATGGCAGATTTTCAAAATGAGTTTTTTCAATCTCTTCTTTTAATATTCTTAGGGGTTTTGTTAGATACCTGGAAAAAACCAATATATATATGTATGATAGAGCAACTGTAGAAACTGAGGCAATTAATGAAGTTATTTTTATAGCTGACAGGGGACGCATAATAGCCTGTTTATCCTGTGCTAGCAGAATATGAACCCCTGTATAATTGGAGACAGCCACGGTTACTATCTGATCTGAAGCAGATCCAGGGATTGAAATAGATTCAGGTGTACGTTTTCCTTGTTTAGCTAAATCACAATAAAAGTCTAGCAATTCGTGTTCTATACCTTTATTATAAAGCACATTATTTTCTCTTGTAAGGGCTAAAACTGATATACTGGAGTCTTCTTCAACATAAAACAATTTTTCCAGAGTTTCATAGGGCTCCTGTACCTGTATATAACCAACATCCAAATCAGTTCCTCTGGCTGTTCTAGTTACGCTAAAAACTAAGTCCTCTCTATCTCCCCATGGGTTTTGATGAGGCGATGATATTATAATTCTACCCTTATTTTGTTTAACTAACTCTAGCCACGGAATGCTTTCAATAACTGCACTGTAGTTTATATTTTTCTTACTAAAGTTTATATTACTAGAAAAAACATCACCTGATGTATTAAATACATTTACGCTATAGTAATCACGGCCAATTGTATAGTTTAACAAAGCACTGTTTATCTTCATATAGGCATCATTGATAAACCGATGATTCTCAACTTTACTTTTATCCATAGCCGCCAGAGTTTTTATGGAAGAGAAAAATTCTCCATCAGATAATAAATTAAGAGATATAAAATCCATAGGCCGAATTAAATTATCCAACTGTAATGACATCTTATCTACAAGAACACCTAAGTTGTCACGTGCATTTTTTTCCAACATGTTAACACTACTGATATAAATAATAATACCTAAAGTTACCACCAATATAAGAATGAATAATAAATACACCAATGACATCTTGGATTGAAAATTCATAGCGTCTTCACTCCTCAAATGGTGATTTGAAGATGCACTTTTTTTACAACAGGTATTTTGCGACAGATATTATTGTATGCTGGATTAAATGTTGAAAAATCTTAGATGCTTTTACATATGAAAATAAGTGGTATAGGGTATTCTGTTTACTATATTCTACAAAAGTTAGAATTATCCTCTAATTATCAAATTATCCTTAATATCTGCAGGTACCTAATTTTGTCTAAGGCCCAGAAAAACATAGATGCAAAATAAAAAGTAAATGAAAAATATAGCAGGAATAAGATCTGTAAAATTCTTCCCTGCTATACTTCCTTTTTTATATTCTATTAATAAGTTATCTATGAGTTAATTAAACCGGTTTACTAGTTCCACCTTTAGATCACTCATACCTTCTATATTTATGGGCCATTTCATACATGGCCACCACATTCTCTACTGGCGAGTTGTCTTGTAGAGCATGGGTCGGTGCAAAGCAATATCCGCTACCTGGCATCATGATATCTAATATATCTTTTACATACTCTACTACTTCATCTCTAGTACCAAAAGCTACTGGCCCGGCAGTGGATATGCAGCCATGGAAAACCAGTCTTCCTCCAAAGTGTTTTTTAAGATAGGCTGGCTCCATATCTTTAGCCTCGGGTTGAAGGGTGTCCACAGCCTTTAAGCCTATACTAATATAATCCTCATATGACCAGCTACTGGAACCACAGCTATGCAGCATTACTGGCAGCCCATATTCACTGACCAGATCAATAAACCTCTGATGTCGGGGAAGTATGTGCTTTCTAAATAATTTCTTGCCAATCAGAGGTCCTATCTGGGTTCCCAGATCTTCTCCCATCCATAGAAAGTCTACTTTTTCGCCAACTACCTCCAGGCTTCTTCTCATGACTTCAAGCTGAATCTCAAGCCTTCTATCTATAAGTCGCAAACCGGCAGGATCATCAGTAATGAGATCAATTAATACCTGCTCCATTCCCCTCAACATGCCAGTGGTATTTATAATATCAGCCAGACCCGGATCCCCTAAGTATATGGCATATTCTTCGTACTTTTCACACATGTTTAGTAAAGAATCATAATCATAATCCTCTGGAGAGGGCATGGGCCATGACTCAATCTGGTCTAGTCTGGCATTCTGTAGCGGAAAATCACAGTAATCCCAATAGCCGCCAGTACTATGTTCTATCCATCTGGTTCTAATGCCCCACTCTGGATCTGTATTTCTCTCCTTTACTTCAGCATGTAATCTGGGCCCTGTATAAGGAGCTCTAACTCCCCTAAAATCTACCCCGAGAACTTGCAGCAAGCCATCGTTATCATCAGGTGCTAATCCAAAATATTCTTTTAACCTTTTATCAATTCCAGGGTTGGCTGAGTAATTTATGGGTACACGATCGGGCTCTTCATGGGCAAACACCTTTTTAACCCGTTCTTTGGAGGTTAGGTACTCATTCCTTCTTATACATTTCATTGTTAATCTCCCCTTACCAACGATATGAGATGAATCAGTGATTAAATAAATGAACCGTGATTAAATAGAATGAGTCGGTGATTATATAATATGTATATATCCATCATAGGCTACCTTAAATGGAAAATCTAACTTTGTCTCTAACTGGTCTTGACCAGGATGTAGTGTTTTAGCTAAGTGTGTTAAAACAATCCAGGCATTATCCTTTAGTATTCCTTGTTTGTAAAAAGTTTTAGCCATTATCCTTATCATAGGCAGAGAATTGTGTTCAAATATACGAAAATCACCCTCATGTTCATCTCCTATGGTACAGTCTACTATCCAGCAATCAAAGGTATGTTCTTTTAAGATCTGCCAGGTTCGATTAAGTAGCCAGCACCCATCGGTTCCATAAAGCCAGCTTACCTTACCATTAAAGAACAGGTAATGAAGGGGTATCTCTTGTTTATAATCACCCTTATGATTGGATGCCAGTGGGAGTATCCTGTATTTTCCTATTTGAATTTCTTCTTCTACCTTAAGGGGATTTATTGTAAATCTTTCAGGAATAATTTCAGTTGCCCAGGATTCTTCTATATGAAGAGTTATAATCTCTCCCTTAATCTTATAAATGGCATCAGCTAAGCTGTTAATTGTATTAATATCAAAATGATCCCTGTGGCTATGGGTTATAAATATATCTGTAATTGCCGACCAGTCTACTTCTAAATCTTTCATCCTATCAAACGTAGTAGAGCCACAATCAATTAATATAAGCCCATCTACTAAGAGGCTGGCATATCCTCTAAACTCACCTGAGGGCAAGGGGCTCTGCCAATCGGCGGCCCCAGTCCCTACAAACAATATTTCTGAACCTGTATCTGAACATAAATTAGGTTTATTTCCCTCCATCATCCCGCTACTTCCCTTCTTTTATTGTCCCTTTTGATCTTTTTTGTTCTTTTTTATTCTTTTATTATTATCTTGGGAGATGTTGTCAAGCCCGCAGGTAATAACATATATTTAGTGGTAAAAAGTCTGCCTTCTGTAACAAAATTTCCGGGCCCATAGGCAGGAGCAATAGCTGGAATTTGATGAAGTGGTCCAAAGGTATTTCTCCGGGTCAATATCACCTCTATGGTAATCTCCTTAGAGTTATCCAACAAATCCGTAAAATCTGCCTCATATGGTTTCCATGCAATGATTTTGCTAGATCCACTTTTTCCTATTACCTTGATGCAGGCACCGTCTATTCTATCAAAGCTTAAATAAACTCTTTCTCCAGAACCGGTTAAATAATTTATTGGAACTTTATATTGTATCTTGCCTGAGTAGAAGGGAAGCCCCTGTGTCACTATATTGCCCACGGAAAGCTTTTCAGGAAGCTTGCCTATAATCTTTTTAGTACCCTTAATATTTACACCAAAATCCCCCAGGATGTAGATGGCTTCTAAATCAATACCCTGGTTGTATACAGTACTAAGCTCAATAATATTTCTTCCCTGAACTAAACAATCTCTTTTTATAGGTAAACGCTTAAAGCAAATGTCTACCCACCAGTTATTATTCTGTTTGCTTACATTCACATCATGACCATTTAGCTTTACTTTAAAGTTTTGGGGACGCTCTATAGCCAGCTCTATTGGCCCACTGGGTATTTGGTCAATATAAAATTCGAAGGCCAAATCCACCTTTCCCTTGTCCTCATATCCCAGTTTTTTGGCATACCAGGGCTGTAGCATTTCACCTCCACGATACTCCATACCAAAATGATCTCTGATTTTCCTATCCACTTTCAGTATCTCATCTTCTGCCTGCCACTTCCCATCATCAATTCGAAACTTGGCCATGTCCAGGACCAGTACATTAGGCTCATCAAGCTGATAATTAAAACTTTGTGGAAGTTCCAAAACTCTCTTTTCCTTAAGAGTCTCTCTTTTAGGCAGGTCCTCTTCCTGCTTTGTTATAACATAGATATGCTCTCCGTTGGGAGTAAAACTAGTTATAAACTCTATTTTTTCATCCTGGATACTGTAAATCCTGTACCTCTTTCCAGTCACACAGTCCCATTCTTCTGCATATCCATCCATTTCCATGCTAATCCTAACATTATCCCAGGATTTATTAAGGCTTACATTGAGCATAAAAACATAAAAGTTATATTCATCTTTTCGAACCTGAACATATATATCTTCTATATTCTTTCCTGATTTGTCATCTGTCACCTGGATTTTTATTTCAACATCCTTTTTTAATTCCTTAACCACACTCTCTTTATTGAAAGGTACTTGTATGGATTTTGAAGCCAGTTCCTCTGCCTTTGAAGATGGCAGGGCATCTATGTATTTGGGCGGTTCCCCCGCAAATATTACTTTACCCCCCATCTTTACAAACTCCTCCAGTATCCTTAGGGTTGTGGATCGAATGGTGACCATCCCCAATACAACTACCTGCTTGTAGGATGCCTGACCAATTTTTAATATTGGATTGCCTTCATTATCTTTTTCAATGCAGTATAGTCTGGAGATTATATCTTCATCCCCATAATCAAAATCAATATTCCCTCCCATTAGCCAATAAAACAGGGTTTGGTACCTTTCTTCCAATTCTTTAATTTCAGGCAGTCCTGCATCCAGGCCCCGTATCCAGCCATGACGCGCTAGTGCCCATACACTTTCTACTGGATTTATAAGAAGGGTTTCACAGCAGGGAGTGCCTTGGCTCATGATCACATGGATTCTGGAGAAATAATCTTCAACATATTTATATTCCCTCCACCAGGCCGACTGATGTAGGATACTTGCAGGATAATCCCTTTTTGCCTCGCCTTGCATGGTATACCAGGATAAATGATGACAGCGCAGATTAATGCCTAAAAGTGCCTGCCAATCCCCTATCTCTTTATGACTTTCAAAATTAGTTTGCCAGCCGGTACAGCCATATAGTTCTGACAGCATCCATTTCTTGCCAAATTGCCTGGCTGCAGAAGATAACTGCTTTACTATCCAATAGTTACGATTGCCTTCTGTCAAAACATCTACGCCGGGATATCCCATATACTCATAAAATCTCATAATGGAGCCGGCTGTCCATGTCTGAACTGTCAAAGAGTCTTCGTGTAGAAAATGACCTGTTAGTATAAAATTATTTTCTTCACACCAATCATTAATGGGCTTTACAAAGTTTTCTATAAACATTTGCTGGAGCAGTTCAATATAATGCCATCGAACTTGGGACACTTTGGACCCCTGGTATTTTAAATAGATCTCTGGCAGGCGGTTAACCACATCATACCCAAATCGTTTTTCAAACTCTTCAAATATGGCTTCTGTCCAGGGAATTATCCACTCAGGGTCTGGATTTATATTATTAGTCGCTGCCATAAACTGCCCCCTATGAGGCTCATCAATAAATACACCCTTAATAGACCTGCCCAGGCGGTCTCCACATCTTTCTTTGTACTTATCATAAGTAATCTCAATAAATCTGTCAGTTGCCTCCTGCTTTAGGGTGTCTACATAAGTATATCCATTATAATTACTGCTTTTGACCATTTCTTCAGTGGTAAATACCAATACATACTTAAGTAGTTGGTCCGGATGACAATCCTTGTAAATTCTTTGGTATTCCTTTAAGTTCATATCCCTTGTATCAATATCTCCAGTAAAAGCCGCAAGGATCTTATAATCCCATTTAAAGGTATCTGACTTTACAATACTTAAGCGTAAAAACTTGGCTCTATATCTGGGATCCTTAGTTACCATTCCTCCTGCACTGCCGCTTGGCCACCTGTCCTCATCATATAACCAGGATTCCATACCTAGCTTTTCACCTTCATCTGCACAGGCATTAATTAGCTCAAACCATTCCTCACCCAAATATTCAGTCTCCAGCCCTGCCCTGGAATGCATAAAGTATCCACCGAATCCCATTTCTTTCATAATATGAATCTGTCTTAAGAGTTCATCTTTTTCCAGTAGACCATTCCAGGACCAAAAAGGCTTGCCTCGATATTTATTTGACGGATTTTGAAATTCCTTGTATAGCTTTTCCATCTTCCCCTTATCCCCCTTTATTGTCCAGATATATTGTTCATACTCATCTATCTATATACAACTGAAAAATTATATTTCCCTGATCCAACTTCTAACAGAGTTTTACCTTGAAGCTCCTTTATTTCTATGATTCCATCTGTTTTGTCCAGGGGTTTTTCTCCCTCTAGGATTTGGCTTGCATCTTCTACTGGAAGGTATACGCTGGCTGTGGTGTTGGGAGGAATCTCTACTTCTAGTTCTAGTCTTTCATTTTTTAACTCCCAATGACTTACAATCTGACCATACAGGGATTCATATGATGCCTTGGCCCAGGTAAATCCTCCCCCTATATGGGGCTGGATAATGATATGTTTGTATCCTGGCTGCTCTGGATCAGCCTCAATACCCACCATATAACGATACATCCATTCCCCAACCGAGCCCAGGGAGTAATGATTAAAGGAGTTCATGCCCACATCGCCAAATCCCTCTTCTATGGTATAGGAATTCCATCGTTCCCATATAGTTGTTGCGCCATTCTTAATGGAATACCCCCATGATGGATAGGTGTCCTTGGTTAGTAGATCATATGCTACATCCAGGTAGCCGTAATCCGTAAGCACTGGCAGCAGATAGCTTACTCCAACAAGCCCTGTGGATAAATGTCCATCCCTTTCAGCAATTTTTTCTGCCAGTCTCTTAGCCGCTGCCACACGCAAGTTATCAGGGAGTAGTTCCATCTTGAGTGCCAGTACATAACAGGTCTGGCTATCACCTTTAATTCGGCCCTCTGGAGTAACAAAGGCATCCACAAAGGCCTTTTTAATATTTTTAAACAGTTTTTTATACTTTGTCTCGTCTTGTTTTCTACCTATAACAGCAGCCATTTTGGATACAAGATTGGTTACATAGGCAAAATATGCTGTGCCCATTACATCCCTGGGAGTTTCATCATCTACATTTAGCCAGTCCCCATATCCCTCATTAGGTCTAATAAGCTTTTTGCTGTTTACCTTTAAGTACTCTATCCACCTAGTCATGGAATCATAGTGTTCCTCTATTATTCCCTTATCTCCATAGCATAGGTATATGGCCCAGGGAACAATAACTCCAGCATCCCCCCAGGCTGCGTGACCAGCTCCCATTCCTTTTACCTGAGGTGCTACATCGGTAAAAGCACCCGATGGGAGTTGAGCATCTGCTACATCCCTCATCCATTTATGGTAAAAATTTATGGTTTCCATATTAAAGCATGCAGTACGCACAAATATTTGAGCATCCCCCGTCCATCCCATTCTCTCATTGCGCTGGGGGCAATCGGTAGGAACGCTTAAGAAGTTTCCTCTCTGGCTCCATAATATATTACTTTGAAGCTGGTTTACCATGGGATGGGAACATTCAAAATATCCTGTTTCATCCATGGAGGAATACGCCACCATCCCAGTAATGGCATGGAATTTGGGTGCTCCCGGAAATCCAGTAACTTCTACATACCTAAAACCATGGAATGTAAAATGTGGTTCATATATTTCTTCTCCTTGACCCTTTAAAATATAAACATCAGTTTGTCTTGCTGTTCGCAAATTTTCAGTATAGAGGCTACCATCTCCATTGAGCATTTCACCAAATCTAAGAGTTATTTTGGTACCCGCTTCCCCCGAAACCTTAAGCCTTACCCAACCCACCATATTTTGTCCCATATCGAATATGTAGGTTCCCGGCTCAGGCTGACTTATTTCCACTGGGCTCAATTGATGCATAACCTTAACAGGAGGATCTGCCTGGGACACCAGCTTACCAACGGGAAACTTGGGTTTCCTAGAAGATTCTACGAAAATCCAGGACCTGTCATCAAAAGCAGGATAGTTCCAGCCCTCCAGCTCCAATCTTGCATCATAGGTTTCCCCCATAAGAAAATCTGAAAACAGTATAGGTCCGGTACTACCCTTCCACTTATCATCGGATATGAGTACATCTCTGCTTCCATCCTCGTACTCAACCTCCATCTGCAAAAGCAACCAAAGGGGATGAGTTCCATAATGATACTGCCCCACATGGGCTACCTGTCCTGCATACCAACCATCCCCTAAAATAGCACCAATAGCATTGTCACCAACCTTAAGCATTGATGTTACATCATAGGTTTGATACTGTATTCTCT
>JAAYGY010000082.1 GCA_012735575.1 Clostridiales bacterium | reverse complement strand
TGTTGGGCATCTCCTACGCCTAAGCCGTCAGGATTGCTGGTGATAAGTTCTGTGTATTTGGGGAATCCGTCTTCCAATGTTAAACTTATCCTCGATGTACCCATAATCTTTGTCGTGATCAATTTTGTCCCGTCGGTCTTCCGGACTGAACCTGCCAATAGGTACCCAAATTGAAATGGTTTCCCTTTCTCCAGGTTCTTGTGCCACGTCTTGGTCTCCAGTATCATTTAACGTATATTTCATTAGGACAGATGTGTGTTTTGTGTAAAGAATAAAGGTATAGATGTATTTGCTCTTTCATGATAGTCCATGTACAAGGAGCATTCCATAGAAAACAAAAGAATATTTGTAATTATCACACATCCAATTAAATTTCTGTACAAAGTCTTTAGTTTTATATAGACCATATAAATTCTATGAAAATAACATCTCTATAATTTGATTTCTACATAGAAAATCTCCAATAATTATGTGGGCTCCTGCCTTTTTGAGCCTCTTTCTCTTTGAGGGATTGACTCCCTGTCTTTTTATCTCATCTGTTGCAACTCCAATGGCCATGGCACCTGCCTCCACCCCTAAGGCTATCTCCACCTTGCCATCACCTATAACCAAAAGTTGGCTGCCCTTAAGTCCCTTATCCTCCATAAGGATTCTTAGGATTTCCTCTTTGGAACAATCCATCCTTCTTTCAGGGGCACCTGCTATCTGGGTAAAGTAATGGGACAGGCCCAAAGCCTCTACTTCTCTTACTACATCCCCATGATCGGTACCACTGGCTACATAGAGATCCAGGTCCATTGAACTTAGATCATCTAAAAATTCCTTACTGCCCTTAATAAGAAAGTCTTCCGGATTGGCCTCCCCTCTTTCCAATTTTTCTACTCGGGTTCTTACCATATCCAATAGCCGGCGGTTGTATTCATCCTTGTACCACCATTTATCCTGCACTACAGGGTTTATGCCCCAAAGTCTAACCTGTTCTTCCAGCCACTCCATTTGAAATATGGTTTGAATCCCTGTTGACTCATCTATATATTGCTTAACTTTTTCCCTAAGCTGAAAGCTGGGCTCCTTACCCCCAGTGATCATCTCCAGCATCAGAGGCTCCATAATATCTTCCCAACCCTGGCGTAGAGTAGACAAGGTCCCATCAAAATCAAATATTACAGATTTTATAGGCGGTTTATTATTTGGCATGTTGATTATTTCAATAGGGCTGTATTCCATATTAAAAAGTGTTTTTTTGGACTTTTTATCACAACAAGGTTGATCAGAAGAAATCTCATGGAGAGAATTTTCATCTAAAGATTTTTGGTCATGAGTTTTTTCATCAGAGAGTTTTTGCGCAGCAAGTCTGCCCATTACCCTGTCATAGAGGTTAGGAATTGTATCCTTGTGGTTTCCTTGGATATAGAATCCCTTTCCTCCCAGGCTGGTGGGCCTGTTGATAACGTTCTTTCTTGGGCGATAGTAATAATGGAAATGATCATCCCCTACATAGCCCCTATAATCACCTAAAGGGATAATGTCAAAATTAGCAGTAGTAATCCTTTCTATGGTATAGCCCTGGTTTCTTCCTATGGACAAGGCCTTTAAAAATACCTCTGCGCCAGTTACCGCAGAGCCTATGTTTAGGAAAACTCCGCCTTCCAGATGTGAGATGCTGTTGCAAAATATAGTAAAGTCTATCCCGCTGCTGCCTCCCAGTGCTGCAAAGTCCACCAGGGGATGCTGATGGATTATATCCGTTCCTATGGTTACATGATAGGTGGCTGGAACACCCATCTTATAGGCTCTGTATACTATGCAGTCTTCCTTGTGTGAGAATTTATCAGGATTATTTTCTATATAACAGGCCAAACTCTTACCATAGCCATAACCCATAGCATAGCCCTGCCTTATGGCTTCATTCATCCAGGCACCAGTCTCTTCCCACATTCCAAAGGAACCATCTTCAATGGCAGTAGGTACATGCTCGGAGGTACCTCCAAGGTATGCCAGTTCAAAGTCGTGGATACTACCAGCACCATTGCTGGCGATATGGGTTATAACACCCTCTTCCATTAGCCTTATAATATAACGTGATAGGCCCAGTTTAATAACATGTGCTCCCATAAATACCACAACCGGCCTGTCGTTTAAACGAGCATTAACAATCCGTTCTACCAGTTCGTCAAATTCGGGATGATCCCAATCAGGTACCGGGTCTTCCTCTGGCCTTGCCATATTATTAACATCTACCAGATTATGTCGTTCCCATGCGGAATAGGTTTTTACCTTTCCTAAATCCAAAGCCTTTGGTACGAACTCCTTGCAGGATAAATATTTATCATTTTTCATAAGCTTTCACCCTCTCAAACTGTGTAAACAACTCTTCAGAAGTAACAGTCCCGGCCATGCCTATCTTTTGTATAACTACCGATGAGGCCATATTCCCAAAGGCAATTGCCTCATGCCCTTCAAATCCCGCACCATAGGCTAAAGAAAAAGCCGAAAGAAAGGCATCCCCTGCCCCCACTATGTCTATAGGGGGCTCTACAGGCACTGCATCTGCCATGCATAAACTATTCCCATCGTACCACAGTGATCCCTTACTGCCCAAGGTTACAATGACAGGGGCCTTGTTTTGAAGATAAAGTTTATATGTACCCTCTATAATGTTTTGTAGTGTAAAATCAGATGTGTCTGTATAGTCTGCATTAAATGCCGCACCCATTGCTTCCATCTCATTGGGCTTTATGATTGCATGGCGATACAGCCCGATCCTTGACCGGCTGTCTACTATTATTTTTTTGCCCTGCAACCCCAGGTTCTCCAGTTCCTTCCTTATGTTTTCATTTACTATACCATGCTCAAACTGATCACAGACAGCAATAATATCCACTTTTTTAGCTATCTGGTGTAAATTTTCTATTATTTTTGCCTCAGTATCTTTAGATATGGGAGCGTGATTTTCAAAGTCAATTCTGGCGTCTTCATATATCAAATCCGAATATCCTCTTTTCATAGGCTTGCAATAGGCAGGTGTTATTCTATTCTGGTCAGTAATCATAAATTGAGTATCGACACCCTTCTCCTCAAGTTTGGAAATCAAACATTGTGCCCGCCAGTCATCTCCTATAACTGAAAGCATGTATACCTGGGATGCGCCTAAATCCTTCATATTCCATGCAACATTGCTGCCCCCTCCGGGATATATCCTCTCATTTACTACTGGCAAAGGATAATGGGGGGTTTCCCTGGATAGTTGACTTAGACGCATATCCACATCCCAGTATACATCTAAACAGCCGTCACCAATAACGCCCACCTTGATATCCTTTATCTTGTGGAGTATTGATGTTAATATTTCTTTGGTTAGTTCTGATTTTAAAATTACTTTGCTTTGCATAGACTTCTCCATTCTAATTTATAATTTATTATGCCAATGGTCCATGAAATAAACTATATAAACAATTATCAATAAGATATAGTAGGAATTTATATAATAAGAATATCTGATTAATTGCAAAAGGTTTTTCACCATAATTTTATTTGCATTACTTACATATTCTAAAGGTCTTTATTTCAAAGGGCTTTATATTAAAGCTAAAGGAAGCACCGTCTATTTCTATCTCCCTTTCCTTTTCCTCCATCAGGTTGCATTCATATACCCTGGTAGGAGAAGAGGAAAGGGTTATGGTAGTATTGCCCCGGATCCCCTCTGATTCGTATACCCTTAGAATAATTCCCTCGCCGTCCTCAGCACATTTTATGGTATCGATAATAACATTTTTATGTGATATCTGAGCATAGGAACCTTCAGTTATCATCCTGCGTCCAGGTATAGCCAGCAAAGGAACATTAAGTTCAAAGCCAGCGTTTACCGTTTCCCCTTCAATAAAATTGCCTTTATGAGGATACAGGGAATAGCAAAATTCATGTGTACCCTTGTCGGCAGTGGGGTCTGGATCTATGGGAGCCCGCAACAGGGTAATACGCATACGATTGTCTTTGATATCGTATCCATACTTGCAGTCGTTTAACAGGCTTACTCCATAGCCACCTTCAGAAAGATCGGCCCATTTATGGCCACATACCTCAAACCTGGCCTTGTCATAGCTGGTATTCCAGTGAGTAGGCCGCTCAATTGCGCCAAACTGAATTTCATAGGTAGCCTTATTTGACAGTACATTTACGTAGAAGGCAGCCTTTAGCATTTTTTCAGTCTCCTGCCAATTAACCCTGGTCTTAAAATCGATTCTGGGTATTGATGAATATATGGTTATATCCTGTACTATGGTGGACAGATTAAACTCTTTTGTAACCCGTACAACACCTTTTACCAGGCTTTGCTCAATTACCTCAACCTTTCCCTCAAGAAGATCCCAGCCCTTATTTTGATACTCCAGATCGATATTCCATGCCGTTTCGCAGCAGGGCTTATCCTCAAAAATCTGCATTACATTGGATACCTTACCCTGTTCTAAAACTTCACAGTTATTTACTTTGTCGAAAATACTGGTTAAATTACCTCCGTCATCCAGCATTATCCTATAATATTTGTTTTCCATGGCATTTTCACTGACTCTTATAGGGGTGCCCGAAATATCAGTAGATGCTGCCTTAGGTTCAATTCTATAAACTCTGCTGCCTAGTGCTGGAACACAGTCCTCAAACTCTATTTCATCACCCTCTATGATAGAAGGAACCTCATTGCCCTCCTGATCTACTACTACCCCCTGCTTAAATCCTTCTGGAAGCTTAACCTTTACATTTCCCACCCGATCCCAGGACAAGCTGTTAAATACGGTGACTTCTTCAGGAAGAGCTTCCCTGGTTAGACTTTCAACAGCAGTTCCTTGGATTTTTTGGATGATATCAAAAACCTGGGCATACTCCTTTTCGCAATCATCATAAACAGCTTTTATGGATGAGCCGGGGATAATATCGTGGAACTGATTTCTAAGGATTATCTTGTAGGCCTTTAGGATATCCTCATAGGGATACTCTGATCCTGTCTTGTCAAAAGCCATTGCAGCCAATATCTCTGCCTGCCTCATACCCAGTTCTGAACGTCTGTTATGCATCTTGGTCCGTGCCTGACTGGTGTAGGTTCCTCTGTGATATTCATAATACATCTCATCCTTCCATACGGGAAGCTGATCCTCCAGGCAAGCCACTTTGTCAAAAAAGGATACAGAGGTGTTCATCTCGGTTTTTTGCAGCCCTGGGAAGGATTTTAGCCTGCGACTGGTTTCAAGCATCTGATAGTTTGGTCCTCCCCCGCCATCACCATAACCAAAGGTCATAAGTAAATCTTCGCATATATGCTTTTGGTCAAACCTGTTATATATGGTCTCAACAGTCTCGGGATTGAACCTTCCGTTATAGTTTAAACGCTGTACATAGGACAGAATACGGGTACCATCAATACCCTGCCACATAAACAGGGAATGGGGAAATCTATTGGTATCGTTGTTTATGAGCTTGGATGTAAAGAAATACTCCATGCCCGAGCGCTTAATAATCTGTGGAAGAGCCCAGCTATAGCCAAAGACATCGGGCATCCAGAATACCTTGGAATATTGATCAAACTCATCCATGAAAAAGGCTCTGCCATACAGCAGTTGTCTTACCAGGCTTTCACCTGAGGGTACATTGGTATCCATCTCCACCCAAGTATTGCCCACCAGCTCAAACTGCCCTGATTTTACCTTTTCCTTGATCCTCTCATAGAGTTCAGGATAATGATCCTTAATATATTCAAATAATTGAGGCTGACTAAAAGCAAAGATAAACTCATTGTACCTGTCCATAAGGTCAAGAACATTTGCCATAGTCTTTCCACATTTCCTAACGGTCTCCTTAACCGGCCAACGCCATGCTGTATCTATATGTGCCTGGCCCACAAACTTTATTAAGGCATGAGGGTTATGAGGTATCTTATCCAGTTTTTCCTTTAGAATTTGTCTGGCCTGACCTATGGATTTTACCAAGGCTTCATAACCATAATCCACATCAACAATGGTCAGGGAATGAAGCACTGCATCCAACAGTTTTTGATATATATAGGAATCTTTGGTCAGGCTTTCAAGGATTCGCTCAATATCATGAGGAAGACTGACATTTGTAGCTATCACCTTTTCAATAGGACTTCTCAGGGCTACCATTGCATCATAGGCGGTTTTGATATCAAAATAATACTGTTCTACCTCTTCATTTACCACACCTAACAGGGCATACCTGAACTGATACTCAATATTTTTAGCACCTTGATCCCTATAGGGGGCAAACTCCATATAGTTTAAGGCAGCCTCCACTTCCACCTCAAAAATCTCCCCTGCCTTGGGGATTCGAGGTAGCATGACCCTGGTCCTGGAAACTTCACTTTCCCTAAGGTAGGATGTCAATGCAGATTGTATGACACCGTCTATCTTTACAAGGCCTTCGCCTCCAAAATCCAGCTCCAGGACTACCTGTCTCCCGTCAAACTCTTTGGGAATTACTATCTCCCTCTTAAACCATCTGGTAACACTGTCGGCACATATCCATCTATCACCCATGGATATGTCTGTCCATGGCCCTATATTAGTATATACCCCTGGTTCTTCATAGAAACCCTCCCTGGTTTTCCAGGTGGTAAGCTCACGGAAATCTTCTATTATAGCCTTTTCTATAGCCGCCAGCTTGCGTTGCAATATCCTATCCTGGGTAAACTCCACAAGATTCCCTCCTCACTATTTTATCTAAGTAATTACTTATAGATTGCATTTACTGATAAATTCCCGGGTAAGTCTATGTAGTTGTTCTACAACAATCTTATCGGCAGATCTTAATTCTTTATAGTCTCTAGTCCTGCTGTATAGCTCTACAGGCACTCCCTCCAGCTGAAGGTGGTATTTAGCATTTATGGGATAGGACTGTCCTTCTGCCAAGGACATGGTCCCTAAAAAATCCTGGACAAGCTCAGCTTTTTTAACATCTTTATGCCAGTTTCTGGTTAGCCATACATAAGGCCTGGGATGAAAATTTGCCATTATACCACTAAAGCCCGCAATTCCTATTCTTAATGAATCCAATAATGTAGCAGCATTTGCATTGTATATCTTTAGCTTACTCCCTTTTACTGCCTCGTACTTGGCGTGTATAAGACCTACATCACAACTGGTGTCCTTTAAAAAGTAAAAACGTCCTGTTTCAGCACACCATTTTAATAATTCAGGTGACATAAGCCGCTTGTAGGGTACGGGACATTCATATATGCCCAAGGGTATGTCAGGTATTTTATCCAAAATTTTTACGGCATTACTCTTCCATGTCTGGTCATCCTCATGTTTCTCGGCAAAATGATTGCTTAATATTACCAGCGCATCTATACCGGTATCTGCCATAGCCTTTAGCTCTTCAATTTGTTCCTCTATATCATCGGAGATATGTCCTGAAGCAATGACAGGAACCCGGTCCCCTGCTTTTTCCCTGACAAAGCTTGCTATCTTGGTTCGTTCTTCCAAGGTCAGGTAGTACATCTCACTTGATTGACACACGGCAAAGAGACCATCTACGCCTTGCTCAATATACCAGTCTATTAATGCCTCCAAAGCAGGATAGTCTACCCTGTTATCCTTGGTAAAGGGGGTAAGCATTGTAGGCCAAACCCCGTTAGGAAAAAAGTCGCTCATTTGATTGCCTCCATTCATAAAAGATTTTTGCCCGGGAAATATGTCTAGTGGCTCTGACCTTAGCATATATAGAGATGATGGAAACTACAATGGAAAAAACAAATAATATTTATATTAATTCAAGAATAATAGAATAATTTGCAAAATAATTAGTAAACAATCTGCTATTTAAGATATTTTTCCTGGTTTTGAAAGACATCTATCATAGCCACTACATTTTCAGGAGGGACATCAGGAGGGACAGCATGGGTGGGGGCTGCCACATAGCCTCCGCTTTTGCCCAGGGTTTTCATAAGCTTAATGGTTTCACTCATAACTTCCTCTGGACTGGCAAAGGGCAGCAGGCGCTGAGTGCTTATTCCTCCCCAAAAAGATAGGTTTTGCCCGTACTTTTCTTTGACCTGCTCGACAGGATAGATTTCCGGCTGAAAGGTCTGGTACATATCAAGGCCAATCTCGATTAGATCAGAAAAAATTTCCAGTATATCGCCGCAGGAATGCTGACTGACAAACTTGCCATGTGACTTGACCCTTTCATACATCCTGGCCAGTCTGGGCTTTATAAACCTTCTCCACAGCTTAGGACCCATAATCAAGCCTCTTTGCTGACCCCAGTCGTCCCCAAAATGGAATCCATCGATATCATAGGATAAACCTATATCAATTATCTTTAAGTTAAATTCACATATCTGATCTAACAATTCATCTACAAAACCAGGATGAAGAATCATATCCATAAGGAGATTTTCCATCCCTCTCAGGCTCCAGGCTCTCTCAAACATGGAAAATCCAATAGCCCCCATCTTAAAGGTATCCCTGCCGTTATTCATCATCCTCTCATACATTTCATGAAGGATGCCCTCATTTACTTGCGGCATTTTGTAATCCCCCATGCTGGGCTGATCCAGCACAAAACCGTCTATGACGCCAATATCCTTATCAGGACCTGTTCTGTTCCAAACTACACCAAAATCATCCCTGAAAAATCCCGGACGGTTGGGATCTTCTGCGGGAAAACCGTCATAATATACTGACTCAATGTGATTCCCTACCTTTTCATAAAAGGAATCATCACCCAGGTATTCCGCTACTTTTTTGTGTTCTTGCTGGGTCAAGCTTATTTCATAGGGTATAATATCAGTCTCCCTATGCAATAGTGCCTGACGAACTCTTTCTCTTTTTGTCATTTTCTTTCCTCCCCCTATATGATTATTATTTATGATTATTCTTTAGTTATAAAGGTCAAAGAGACTATAGACAATCTTTAGCTTATGATATAAAATTTGTTATAATATATTTTCGTATCCTACATGAGATGCAAAGGAATGATCAGATTGAAGTATATAGTAATTCTTGGAGATGGTATGGCCGATATTCCCGTTCCCGAATTAGGCAACAAAACTCCTCTCCAATATGCCAATAAGCCCAATATGAATAGCCTTGCACAAAAAGGAGAAATGGGCCTGGTAAAAACTATCCCCCAGGGCATGCATCCTGGCAGTGATATAGCCAATATATCTACCATGGGATTCGACCCAAGTCTCTATTATACCGGCCGCTCTCCTCTGGAAGCTGTAAGCATGGGGATACAGCTTAAGGATACCGATGTTACCCTGCGGTGTAACCTGGTCACCCTATCGGAAGATAAAGATTATTTTAACAAGACAATCTTAGATCACAGTGCGGACGAAATAACAACAGAGGAGGCTAATGAACTAATAGGTGTTATACAAAAGCACTTTAATGGGCCTGATATCTCTTTTTATCCGGGGGTTAGCTATCGCCACTGCATGGTATGGTCAAACGGTCATTTAAATCTTGAGCTTGTTCCCCCTCATGATATATTGGACAAAGTTATAGGAGAATCCTTGTCAAAAAACCATAAAAACAAAATCATTTTGGATATGATGGAGAAAAGCTACCCTATCTTAAAGGATCATCCCATAAATAGATCCAGGATTGAAAGGGGACTAAAGCCCGCCAACTCCATCTGGCTGTGGGGCGAAGGTAAAAAGCCCTCCCTGCCTAGCTTTGAAAAGGTTTATGGTAAAAAGGGGTCGGTTATTTCTGCTGTTGATTTGATTAAGGGCATTGGGATGTGTGCTGGATTAAAATCTGTTGATGTTAAAGGAGCTACTGGAAACATTAATACCAACTTTAAAGGCAAGGCTGAAGCTGCCTTAGAGGAGTTAAAGTCGGGCCAGGATTTTGTGTATATCCATGTAGAGGCACCCGATGAATGTGGACATAGGCAAGAAATTTACAATAAGGTTAAATCCATAGAACTAATTGATAAAATGATCCTTGGAACTCTTTTAGATAGGCTTAAGGGCTACCAGGACTATAGGATAATGATTCTACCAGACCATCCCACTCCCCTGGCTATTAGAACCCACACATCAGATCCGGTTCCTTATCTTATCTATGATAATAGTAAAGATAGGAGTAAGGTTAATAAAAATATTGGCTATGATGAGGTTTATGCTAAGAAAACAGGGATATTTATAGAGCATGGTCATGAGCTGATGAGTAGATTTATACTCTCATAGATGTTCTAAATGGTATAAATTTTTACTGATTCGAAAAATAAAGATATCTGGATATATATGCCGATGCAGGTCGTTTTTTGGACTATGTACTACATATTGTGTTTATAATTTGTTTGACCATACAATTTGTATGTGATACAATCCTTTTCAGGAGGATATTGTTCTAAGGGGGAAGAAAATTGATTACTAAGATAAGAAAAAGAGATGGCCGGGAAGTGCCATTTAATTTAGAAAAAATCGCTAATGCCATTTTTAAAGCTGCCACGGCCTGCGGTGGCAATGACTATAATATGGCCATGGAACTGGCTAACCAGGTTGCCAGCATCTTAAACCAGGAAATGAATGGCCAGGTTCCTACAGTGGAACACATACAGGATATCGTTGAAAAGGTTCTAATAGAAAATGGCCATGCTTCAACTGCAAAAGCCTATATTCTTTACAGAGCCGAAAGGACCAGAGTACGGGAAATGAATACCCGTCTTATGAAGGTATTGGAAGATCTAACCTTTAAAGACGCCAAGGATAATGATCTGAAGAGAGAAAACGCCAACATAAATGGGGATACAGCCATGGGAACCATGCTAAAGTATGGTTCTGAAAGCGCCAAACAGTTTTATGATATGTTTGTGCTAAATCCCGATCACTCTGATGCTCATAAATCAGGAGATATACATATACATGATCTGGACTTTTTAACATTGACCACTACCTGCTGTCAAATTGATATTGAAAAACTCTTTAAAGGCGGGTTTAGCACCGGGCATGGCTATCTTAGAGAGCCCAATAGCATACAAAGCTATTCTGCTCTTGCCTGTATTGCTATTCAGTCCAATCAGAACGACCAGCATGGGGGACAAAGTATACCCAACTTTGACTATGGTATGGCCCCTGGAGTAATAAAATCCTATAAAAAACTATACACTCAGAATCTTATGAAATCCCTGGAACTTTTACTGGGCAAGGATTATGATGGGGATCAGATTTCTTCGGTAATTCATAAGCTGGAAAAGGATCACGGCTTAATTGCCAGAATGGAAAATGATAATGAATATTTAGATATGGAAGCTCAGCTTTTAGATGAGATATTGGGAAATAGAGAGTTTATTGAAAAATCCCAGAAGTTTGCAAAGGAAAAAGCCCTTAAGGAGATTGACAGAGAAACCTATCAGGCCATGGAGGCTTTGGTTCATAATCTTAATACCATGCACAGTCGGGCAGGGGCTCAGATACCCTTTAGCTCCCTAAACTATGGTACCGATACCTCCCCTGAGGGCAGGCTGGTTACAAAGAATTTACTATTAGCTACAGAAGCTGGGCTTGGAAATGGAGAAACTCCTATATTCCCTATACATATATTTAAGATAAAAGAAGGAGTAAATTATAACCCAGATGATCCAAACTATGACCTGTTCCGCCTAGCCTGCAGAGTTAGTGCAAAAAGGCTTTTCCCCAACTTCTCCTTTTTGGATGCGCCCTATAACCTTAGGTACTATAAACCCGGACATCCAGAGACTGAGATTGCATACATGGGATGTAGAACCAGGGTTATTGGAAATGTACATGACCCCTCAAAAGAAATTGTAAACGGCAGAGGAAACCTAAGCTTTACTACCATAAACCTGCCTAGGTTGGGATTAAAGCACAGGGACGATCTGGACGGTTTCTTTGATGAGTTGGATGAAAAAATAGCTTTGGTTGTAGAACAGCTGCTGGAGAGGTTTGAAATCCAGGCCAAGAAAAAGGTGAAAAACTTCCCATTCCTGATGGGGCAGCACATCTGGCTGGATTCAGAAAAGCTGGACTATGAAGATGAAATAAGAGAGGTTATAAAACACGGTACTATGTCAGTGGGCTTTATTGGCCTGGCTGAATGCCTAAAGGCTCTCATTGGAAAACACCACGGAGAGTGTGAAGAGGCACAAAAACTGGGACTGAAAATTGCAAGTCACATGCGCAAGCGACTGGATGAAATCAGCCAGTCCCTAAAGCTGAATTTCACCCTCCTGGCCACTCCTGCGGAAGGTACCGCTGGCCGCTTTGTCAAGATGGACCGGGAGATTTTTGGCAATATTCCTGGTATAACGGATCGGGAATATTATACCAACAGCTTCCATATACCTGTATACTATGAAATAAGCGCTTTTGATAAAATCAGACTGGAAGCACCCTACCATGAGTTTACTAACGCAGGCCATATTACCTATATTGAGCTGGATGGTGATCCTACGCAGAATCTGGATGCCTTTGAAAAAATCGTTAGAGCCATGAAAGAGGCTGGAGTGGGATACGGTTCTATAAACCATCCAGTGGACAGGGATCCTGTTTGCGGATATACTGGTATAATAGGTAATACCTGCCCTTCCTGTGGAAGAGAAGAGGGAGATGTAAAGTTCGAAAGAATTCGCAGAATTACAGGCTATCTGGTAGGTACTGTTGAGCGCTTTAACAATGCAAAAAGGGCTGAAGAACGGGATAGGGTAAAACACTTTAATATGAGCCCAAACTTTTAAAGTCTGTGGAGGAGTAAATGGATACTACTATTAGAATAGCCGGAATCATAAAGGAGTCTATTGTAGATGGCCCGGGGATTAGACTGGTGGTCTTTGCCCAGGGTTGTCCTCACCGGTGTCGGGGATGTCACAATCCCCAAACCCATCCCTTTGAAGGGGGAAAAATAGTAACCATCGAAGAAATATTGGAAATGGTAAAGAAAAACCCCCTGCTGGATGGGGTTACCTTCAGTGGCGGCGAGCCCTTTTCACAGGCTCAGGCCTTTGCTGTACTGGGGCATAGGCTTAAGGAGATTGGTATGAACATTATGACCTACACGGGTTATACCTATGAATATCTCCTGGAAGAAAGCAGGAACAACAAGGGTTTTAAAGACCTGTTAGATGTTTCGGATATTCTGGTAGATGGTGAGTTTGATATAGAACAAAAAAATCTTCTACTACCCTTCCGGGGCTCTGAAAACCAACGGGTTATTGATATGAATAAAACTAGAGCGCAGCAAAAAATTGTTTTGCTGCCCCTCTAGTTTTTTAATTTCTATGTTTATTTATATATTCACCTGCATAGTTGTCCTTATTGGCCAAAACCCTATAAGCGTCTATGGTTTCCATCATACTGCCATCCAAAGGATCTATAATAGCTGCATCCAGTCCCCTGTCCAATGCCATAGCCAGGAAGGTTCGGTTTAGCAAGCTGCGACGGGGCAGCCCAAAGGAAACATTGCTAATACCCAGCATAGTTTTAACTCCTAGCTCTGTCTTGACCATCTCTACTGCCCTAAGGGTTTGGATGATATTTTCCTGATTCGTGGAGGCCGACAGTACCAGGGTATCGATTATTATATTTTCCTTGAAGATTCCATATTCCAGTGCGGTATACACTATTTTTTTGGCTATCTCAAATCTTTCCTCTGCTGTATTGGGCATGCCCTTTTCGTCCAGAGTAAGCCCTACCACACATGCCCCGTACTTTTTGGCTATAGGGAATATAGCTTCCATGGACTCCCGCTTACCGTTTACCGAGTTTATTATGGGCTTCCCATTGTAAATCCGGACCGCTGCATCAATTACCTCAGGATCAGTGCTATCTATCTGCAAGGGAATATTTATCATTGTCTGTAGTTCCTTTACCAGCCTTACCATAATATCCTTTTGATCAATTTGAGGTAGGCCTACATTTACATCCAGTATTTGGGCGCCCGCCATTTTTTGCTCTATAGCCTGGGATATAAGCTCGTCAAAGTCCTGTTCCAGTAAAGCCTTTTCTATGGATTTCTTGCCAGTTGGGTTTATTCTCTCACCTATTATCCTTACCTCTTCACCAATTATTACGGTATTTGATGATGAAGATGCAGCAGTTATTCTCTTAGGTAGGTCAGCAGGTGCCCTATAGATTAGGTCATGAACCTTTTCTTTCAGCTGCTTTATAAATTCTGGAGTAGTACCACAACATCCACCAATTATCCTAACACCTTTTTCTATCATCTGTCTTGCATATGTGGCAAACTCCTCTGGACTTGTAGCAAATACAGTTTGTCCATTTTCAAGCCTTGGCAGTCCCGCATTAGGCTGGACTATAACAGGTACATGGGCATATTTTAAAATTTCCTCTGCTATTGGCAATAATTCCTTGGGACCTAAGGAACAGTTGGCGCCAAGGGCATCTACTCCCAGGCCTTCCAATATATTGACAGCTGTCAAAGGATCGGTACCCATCATGGTCCTGCCACTTTCACCATAGGTCAGGGTGCACATAACTGGAAGGGATGAGTTCTCTTTTACAGCCAATACAGCGGCCTTCATCTCGTAGATATCTGCTACTGTTTCAATTATTACAAGATCCGCGCCTGCCTCAGCTCCTGCCTTGACCTGCCTGGCTACAGTATTATATACATCATCAAAGGACAGGGTTCCATTAGGTTCCATAAGCTGACCAATGGGGCCAATATCCAGTGCCACCCATCTGTCCCCTGCTGCCTGTCGGGCCAGTTTTACTGCCTGCTGCACCACTTCTTCCACAGTATATCCGGTTCCCTTAAGCTTATATTCATTAGCACCGAAAGTGTTGGTGGTAATAATATCAGCTCCAGCATCCACATAAGCTTTATGTATTGAAGTAATAATTTCTGGATGGACCATGTTATAGACTTCAGGCTGCTGTCCAGCCTTTAGCCCAGCCCGTTGGACCATGGTGCCCATACCACCATCGAAAAAAAGTACTCTCTCTTCCATGGCTTTTTTTATATCCATGTTAAAATCATCCTTTGCTTTTAATTATTAGATTTTTTTGATTTAGTTTATTATAACACAGGCACTGATATTTTGGCACTTTTACACCAGGTTTTCATTATGTAAATTTTCTACAAATGTTACAGAAAAATAAATTTTTACTTACATGGTTTTTAGATTCATTGATAAATGGATAGAAAAATAGTATAATGGACAAGTGTTTAGAATGTGAGGTGAGAATGTTATGAAACAAATTCATATAAAGGATATAAAAAATGGAAGGGTCCATTTTATAGGTATTGGTGGAATCAGTATGAGCGGTCTGGCTGAATTTCTCCTGACAAATGGCTATACTGTTACTGGTTCCGATGTTATGGACTCTTATATTATACAGGATCTGCGCAATAAGGGAATTGAGATAGAAATCGGCCATAAAGCTTCCAATGTGGTGGGAGCTGATCTGGTTGTCTATACTTCTGCTATTATAACCCATGGTGAAAATCCTGAAATTGAAGAGGCAAAAAGAAGAAATATCCCCATTATGAACCGTGCTGTTTTAATGGGACAAATTATGCAAGGATTCCCCAACGCTATTGGGGTTGCAGGTACTCATGGTAAAACTACTGCTACATCCATGCTATCCCTTATTATGATTCAGGCAAAATTAGATCCCACAGTTTTTGTTGGAGGGAAGCTGGATGATATTGGCGGTAATGTTAGGATTGGTAAAAGTCCCTATTTCCTTGTGGAAGCCTGTGAATTTTCAGGAAGTTTTCTTGAGATGAGCCCTTATATGGCTGTGATCCTAAACATAGACAACGATCACCTTGATTACTTTAAAAATATAGATGAAATATATAAAAGTTTCCTTACCTTTGCAAAGCTAGTTCCCAACAGGGGTTATGTTATAGGTTGTGCCGACGATCCCTTGGTTAATAGATTGTTAAATGAGGTAAATAGTCGAACCATCAGCTTTAGCATTGAAGGTAATGCTGATTGGGTAGCTTATGATATAAAGTATGATGACCTGGGCCGTCCATCCTTTAGGGCCAGGTACAAGGGTCAGGACATGGGCAGGTTTGAGCTAAATGTCCCTGGCAGGCATAATATCTATAATGCACTGGCTGCCATTGCAACTGCCTGGGCATCAGGCATTTCTCAAGAAGTTATTAAGAATGGAATTGCCTCCTACAAGGGTACCCATCGTAGGTTTGAGATAAAAGGCCAGGTCGAAGGTGTTACCGTTATAGATGATTATGGACATCATCCTACGGAGATAAAGGCCACACTACAGGCTGCGCAAAACTATCCTCATGAAAGGCTATGGTGCGTATTCCAGCCCTATACCTTTTCCCGTACCAAGCTCCTCTTCGATGATTTTGTTAACTCCTTTGAAGGGGCAGACGAGGTTATTATCACCGATATTATGGGCGGTCGGGAGCAGGACACGGGAGAAATCCACGCTCTGGATTTGGTAAATGCCATTAAAGAAACAGGTAAGTCCTGTAGATACCTTCCCACCTTTGATGATGTGGTAGACTTTTTGTCTGCTGAGACAAAAACAGGAGACGTGGTTATAACTACAGGATGTGGCAATGTTTATCTGGCGGCTGAAATGTTAGTTCAAAGGATGGAGGAAATGCTGGTAGCCGCTAGCTGTGAAAATAAGTAATATAAAATCCCGTTTAGGTGAATATTAACCTAAGTGGGATTTTTCGTATTTTTTTGAATAGTTGTTGATTTTTCCTATAGATTTGATAGAATGAAATTGACAAGTTTTTTATACATAAAATAAGTTTGAGGAGTGATCATATATGCCTTTAGTAACAACCACAGAAATGTTCAAAAAAGCCTATGAAGGTGGATATGCAATAGGTGCCTTCAACGTAAACAACATGGAAATCGTTCAAGGTATAACCGAGGCTGCTAAGGAAGAGAATGCGCCGCTAATCCTTCAGGTTTCTGCAGGAGCTAGAAAATATGCTAACCACACATATCTGATGAAACTTGTCGAAGCTGCCATTGAAGAAACTAACCTTCCTATAGCACTTCATTTAGACCACGGTGACAGCTTTGAAATTTGTAAAGCCTGTATTGATGGTGGATTTTCCTCTGTTATGATTGACGGTTCTCATCTTCCTTTCGAAGAAAATATTAAGCTTACCAAACAAGTAGTGGAATATGCTCACGAACGCGGAGTCGTTGTTGAAGGTGAGCTGGGTAGGCTTGCAGGTGTTGAAGATGATGTTAACGTTTCAGAAGAAGATGCCATTTATACCGATCCCGACGAAGTAGAAGAATTTGTTGAAAAAACCGGAGTAGATTCCCTGGCTATCGCTATTGGTACCAGCCATGGTGCTTACAAGTTCAAGGGAGCAGCAAAACTAAGATTTGATATCCTTGAAGAAATTCAAAGAAGACTGCCTGGATTCCCCATTGTTCTGCATGGTGCATCTTCAGTTCCCCAAGAGTTTGTAGAAACTATCAACAAATATGGCGGAAATATGCCAGGAGCTAAAGGTGTTCCAGAGGAAATGCTAAGAAAGGCTGCTTCTATGGCAGTATGTAAGATCAACATTGACTCTGACCTGAGATTGGCCATGACGGCTACTATCCGCAAGTTTATGGCTGAAAACCCAGAAATGTTCGATCCAAGACAATACCTGGGACCTGCTAGACAGGCTATTAAGGAAATTGTACGACACAAGATCGTTAATGTACTTGGATGCAATAACAAAGCATAATTGCCCGTTAATGGGACAAGATAAAAAAGCTGCTAAGTTCAACTTAGCAGCTTTTTGCTCTATCCCTGCTTTACTTTGGCTTATATCTGCTTTTAATTTTGCTTTATCCTACTTATGCATTATTTCAGTCTTTTTATTACTTTTCCTTGAGAAGGCTTTTGCGGTATTTTTCCCCTTCCATGTTCTGAATAAAGGAGATGCCCTCCTCTGTCATGGTTTGAATTGTAAGCCCCAGTTCCTTTATTTTATCTACAACATATATATAGGCTGTAAAGGTTTCGTCTATGGTTATGGCCTCTTTCTCATTGGTAGCATATACAATATTCCCTGTGTCAGTATCAATATTTACCTTTCCTGCCCCTTGGAAGGAAATATTGTCTCCTAAATATACCAGCTGGTCTGGATAGAGTATAATCTCACTAAAAAGGTCAGGTCCTACAGACATTGCGCGGACAGTATGGATTAAATAAGCTGTTCGGCTTTTATATTTATTTTCCCCTATCTTTTCCACTTTAATTTCCGGATACTCTTCCTTTATTCCAAAGTATTCTATAATGGCAGTATTGACCCTGTCATTAAGATCAAGGCAGCCTTCAGGGGTTTCATCAGATACTATTACACCGTGATTCTCCATAAAGACCACCCTTGGCAAATAGCCTTTTTTCTCTCTAAACTCATCCATTGCCTTGTTTAGCTCAAGGGTTAAATCAAAGCCAGGATTGGTGTAGGGTACCCATAACATGGCAAAGTCCTCAGAAAAAATCTTGTCCGCAATCTCCCTACCCTCTTTAGCACAGCATAGTATATTGCCATATACGGAATGGGTATGGATAACGTATTTTCCCATAAAGGAGTGGAAGCCCGTTTCTATAGAGGGACGAAGATTTTTAGGGTTCCTTTCCTCCAGCACACAGGCTTTCATAAAGCCGGCACTTTCCTTTTCAAAGTCCACATCTCTTTTTGTATCCACAGTTGCAAAATAATCCCGTATCTTTTGATAGTCTACAATAACATAACCCTCTTGCTCCGTTACCTGATCTAACCTATAGCCTGAAGCTTTAACAGCCATATATCTATCATCTAGTTTTGCTGATGTATTTCCTCCCCCGCCCTGTACCAGGTCGGGGCATTTCCCTGCCTGCTGAGAGATCTTTTCTAAACCTTTTAATACCTTAAGATCCATTGTCTTCTCCCTTCTTATCCTCTTTGAGATAGCACCTGTTCTTCATACTCCTGGACAACGTTTAGCCACTCAGCACCGACTGGTACTCCTTGCTCCAGGCAGTACTTATCCCATATCGCGCCAAAGGGCAGGCTCTTTAACTCTTCCATTAGAGCAAGACGTTTGCCAAAGTTGCCTTGATCCTCTGCCTCTTTTAATAGGTGAGTTGGCTCCAGCAATGCTATCATAATTGCTTTAAGGGCTGCTCTGGTTCCAGTTACCCAGGCGGCAATTCTGTTGATACTTCCATCAAAGAAGTCAAGGCCGAAATGGACTCTCTGGAAAGCGTTACATCTCTTTAACTCCTGTGCTATTGCCAGTACATCGTCATTTAGTATGACCACATGATCACTATCCCATCTTACTCCCCGGCTTACATGAAGGAGTAGTTCATCAATATAGGTCAGGAGCGAGGATATCTTATCAGATATAGTCTCTGTGGGATGGAAATGTCCTGCATCCAAACACAGCAAGGTTCCTCTTGTTATGGCATAGCCCATATAGAACTCATGGGATCCTACTACATAGGACTCGGAGCCGATTCCAAAGAGTTTACATTCTACAGCATCTAATAGATAGTTCTTGTCATACTTTTCTTCAAGTATTTCATCCAATGATTCCTGAAGTATCTGTCGATGTCCTAATCTATCAGCTGGCAAATCCTTGTAGCCATCGGGAATCCATATATTGTTGACACAAGGTGTTCCTAAAGCCTTACCCATCTCAGCAGCAATCTCCCTGCTTCTTTTACCATGACGGATCCAAAAATCCCTGATCTTTTTATCCTTGCTGGCCAGGGTAAAGCCTGAATCTGCCATCTTGTGAGCGAAGAAGGTAGGATTAAAGTCCAGGCCAATGCCTCTTTCCTTTGCCCAGTCAATCCAGTTTTTGAAATGCTCTGGGCCAATCTCATCCCTATCTACAAATTTGCCATCAGTCTCTGCATACATGGCATGAAGATTCACCCTGTGCTTACCAGGGATAAGGCTCATAGCCTTGTCCAGATCCTGACGCAGTTCCTCAGCATTTCTGGCCTTTCCAGGATGGTTCCCTGTGGCCATAATGCCTCCGCCGTCAACTCCTTCTGCTGCCACTTCAAATCCTTCTACGTCATCACCCTGCCAGCAGTGAATGGAAATTGGGATCTTTTTAATTTCCTCCAGCACCTTATCCGTATCTATTCCAAAAGAAGCATATATTTCCTTGGCACGCTCATAGTTTTCATTTATGATATTCTCATTGTATATTCTTAACAAGCTCCTACACCTCCATATTTTTACTCATTAAGCCTACTAAATTATTTTACATTCGGCAGGACGCCGGTTTGGAAGCAGTAGACTTTTGAAATAGTGAAACAGATCATCACTAAAGTGGATAGGCCATGGTTGTCATTAATCCAATTTCAGCTTGGGTTGTATCCAGTCGGCTGTATTGTACTATTACCGGCCTATCACTCTTTACCACCAGTGCGTAGGGTACTCCCTGGGGTACCTTGTTTCCGTCCTTATCTTCCAGCTTATCCAATCGAATATGGTTTGTTCTCTCAGCCTTGCAAACCGCCTTAAAATTTCTCATAGGCTCCCGGTCCTCAAAGTATAGGGTTATGTCCAGATTTGCATCCTGACTGCCAGTATTAAGTACACATATGGCTTCATGGCTTACATAATGTCCCGGTGTAGTAATTTCAGGATAATAGCAGTCGGGTACATACCATACATATTCTCCTCCAGCCCTTATATCCTTCATATCCCTCACCTTCCTAAACTTCATTTATTTTTAAATAGTCCTCATAGGCTGTATCCCATGCTTGGGTGTCCTGAGGCATATAATCGTCAGTTGGGAAAGAATTCTTAACTACCTGTCGTATTTCTTTCAGGCTAGCTACTTCACCTAGAGCCATAGCTTGAACCATTAGGTTCCCTGTTGCTGTTGCTTCCACAGGTCCGCAAATGACCGGTCTGGATATGGCATTGGCTGTCATCTGATTCAGGAGTTTGTTTTGACTTCCGCCTCCTACTATATGGAGAGCATCCAGCCTCTTGTCTGTGATTTCTTCCAGTTTTTCCATAGACCAGCGATACTTCATGGCCAAACTTTCAAATACACAACGAAGGATTTCAGCCTTGGTTTCGGGAACCTCTTGTCCTGTATCTTTACAGAACTGCTGAATTTTTTCGGGCATTTGGCCTGGGCTGTAGAAGAGATCATTGTCAGGATCAATAAAGGCTTTGAAAGGCTTGGCAGTAGAAGCCATATCAGCCAGCTCTCCATAGCCGTAGACCTCACCTCTGCGATCCCATTCCCTCTTGCATTCCTGAACAATCCAAAGACCCATAATGTTCTTTAATAGCCTATAAGTTCCATTTACTCCGCCTTCATTGGTATAGTTCCATTCAAGGGTTTTTTGGTTGATAACCGGCTTGTCAGCCTCTACCCCCATCAATGACCAGGTTCCACTGCTTAGATATGCATAGCTTCCTTCTAAAACGGGAACAGCGGCTACTGCAGAACCGGTATCATGGGTGGCTACCGCAATAACAGGCACACTGCCTACTCCCAGTGTACTTCCTAAATCGGACTTTATCTTGCCCCTTAAAGTACCAGGCTGCTCAATGGAAGTAAATATGTCCCGTGGAATAGACATAGCATCCAGCAAGCTATAGCACCAGTCGCCAGTCTCTGCGTCCAGCAGCTGTCCAGTACTGGCTTCTGTAAATTCTGTGCCCTTTTCCCCTGTCAAAAAGTATGCCAGTAGATCGGGCATAAATAACAAGGTATCTGCCTTTTCCAATATGTAAGGCTTATGGATAACAGTAGATAATAGCTGGAAAAGAGTATTAAACTTTTGAAATGCAATACCTGTCTTATTAAAGATTTCTTTTTTAGGCATTCTGCTAAAGGCTTCTTCCATCATGCCTTCGGTGCGGTCATCCCTGTAATGGTAGGGGTTGCCTAAAAGATCCCCGTCTTTGTCCAGCAGTCCATAGTCTACACCCCAGGTATCAATTCCTATGGATGCAAGACTACCTTCTCCACTGTTGGCGTACTTTATTAGGCCCTGCTGCATTTCCCAAAAAAGTCTTAATACATCCCAGTAGATGTGCTCGCCTACTTGAACTGGATCGTTTGAAAAACGGTGAACCTCCTCTAAGGTGATCTTCTCCCCGTCAAACCTGCCTAGCATGCCTCGACCTCCGCTGGCTCCAAAGTCAAAGGCCATTAAGTTTAATGTTTTCATTCATTTATCTCCCCTTTCGATTTCGATTAAACCTGATTATTCTAAATCTAATTCCACAACCTTGGGTTTGGTAGGATCTGTAGAGTGCCTTATTTTTAGCACTCCCTCTAATACTAAATGCTTTCTTTCTTTGGCTCTCGCCTCCTTTGAGTTAATTATGAGGTTCATAGATTGCTTTGCAATGTCCCTTATGGGCTGAGCTATAGTGGTTAAGGAAGGTACCATAAGTCTGGCTAATGAAATGTCATCATATCCGGTTACAGCTACGTCCTGGGGGATCTTAATACCCTTGGATAAAAGATAGTTTATTGCGCCTATAGCCATTAAATCTGAGGCTGCCATAATAGCATCAGGAGGCCCCTTGGGGCATTGTTCAAAAAAGTATTGTGATGCCATATAACCGCTTTGCAAACTATAGTCCCCTTCGAAAATATAACTTTGATCTACTGCAAGGCTATTCTTTTCCATACCATGTTTAAAACCTGCAAACCTGTCATTGGCTACAGGATACTGTTCCAGGCCCTTTATAAAAGCTATGTTTGTATGTCCTAAATCCACCAGATGAAATACCATTTTTTCCATTGCTGTAAACCCATCGGTGTATATGGTGTTGACCTGGTAATCCCGGCCTAAATTGTCCAAAAATATTACAGGGATATCCCCGGCTACCTGTTCTAAATAGGTCAGCATCCTTACATCGCCTCTATAGGTGCATAGAACAATGCCGTCAATACGTCTGCTTATTAATTCCTTGATCTGGTCAATCCCCTGGTCTGTGTGCTCCCTGGTTGAACATACAAAAAGTGAATATCCTGTTAGTGCTGCCTCTTCTTCGATATATTGAAACAATTCATGGTAAAAAGAATTTACAAACTCTGGTATTATAATTCCGATAGTGTTAGTCCTCCTGGTGCGCATGCCTCTAGCCAGTTGATTAGGAACATACTCAAGCTCTACCATAGCCTGCTCAACGGCTAGCCTTGTTTCTGGATTTACCGGGTCAATATTGTTTATTACCCGTGAAACTGTAGTAATGGATACGCCTGCACGCTTTGCAACATCTCTAATGTTGGCCATTTTTTACTGCCTTTCCTTTTCTGGTTTGTATTAATAGTCAAATTCATACTAATAGCCAAAAGATTTGTTTACATAAAATGTTATGGTATCGTTTTCATATCTACAATAGATATATTCTACACAGCTTCCAAAAATCCTTCCAATCCCAAAAAGATTAAAAAAATAAACCCCTCATAATACTTATTTTTATTATAAGGGGTTTTGGTCTTGCTATTATTTTTTCGCTATACTCCAGGTCAAATATCCACCGCTTAAGTTTCGCACATTTTTAAAGCCCTTTTGCATCAACATTCTAGTTGCAATATAGCTTCTTTGGCCGGATCTACAATAAACCACTATATCCTTATCCTTTTGATGGGCTATGGAATCAAAATTTTGTCTAAGCTCATCAACAGGGATATTTATTGAACCTGGGATAGCACCCATACTGTATTCTTCCCTGGTTCTGGTATCCAGGATTAAGGTCTGCTCCTTGTTTAAATCATCAATTTCATACCATTGAATGGTTGGATGATGTCCCATTAAGGTGTTGGAGGCTACATAACCTGCCATATTGACGGGATCTTTGGCTGATGAATAGGGAGGAGCATATGCAAGCTCCAATTCCTGAAGGTCATATACCGTCATTCTACCTCTTATTGCGGTAGCCAAAACATCAATTCGTTTGTCCACTCCCTCGTGTCCCACAATCTGTGCACCCAGCACTTGGCCATCTTCCGGGCTGAAAAGCAGCTTTATAGCCATTGTTGAAGCACCGGGATAGTAAGTAGCATGGGAAGGTGAATGGATATGACAACATTGGTGTGGAATATTAAACTTTTTAAGGGTCTTCTCATTATTGCCGGTAGAAGCTGCTGTAATATCAAAAAGTTTTACTATAGACGTTCCCTGAGTAGCCTTATATGTATCCTCTATACCGCAAATATTGTTGGCTGCTATTCTACCCTGCTTGTTGGCAGGGCCTGCCAGGGGTATTAGGGCGGGACTACCGTTGATAAAGTCCAGGACTTCTACAGCGTCTCCCACAGCGTATATGTGGGGATTTGAGGTTTGAAGATGCTTATTTACCTTTATTCCTCCAGTCTCACCTATATCAAGACCTGCACCCTTGGCTAAAGCAGTTTCCGGTCTAACGCCTATAGCTAAAATCACAAGGTCTGTCTTTAACCTTGTACCACTTTGCAGCTCAACCAGTACACAACCCTCCTCCTCGCCAAATGCCTTTACCCCGTCCTTTAAGATTAGCTCAATTCCCATGGTCTTTAGGTATCCATGGATTATGGCCGCCATCTCGTAATCTAAGGGGGCCATTACCTGATCCGCCATCTCCACTAATGTTACACTTAAACCTCGATGATGAAGGTTTTCCGCCATTTCCAGACCTATAAATCCGCCACCTACTACAACTGCATTGCTACATTTATTTTCACCTATATAATCCGCTATACGGAAGGTATCCCTTACATTGCGCAGTGTAAAGATGTTTTCTCCTTCTATTCCTGGTATAGGAGGCCTTAAAGGTTCAGCCCCTGGTGATAGAATGAGTTTATCATAGCTTTCAAGGTATTTTTGTCCAGTGATTTTATTTTGTACCTCTACCTGTTTTTTGTCTGCATGGATATTTAAAACTTCATTATTTACACGGATGTCAATATTAAATCGCTGTCTCATATCCTCGGGAGTCTGAACCAACAAGTCTTCCTTGTCCTCAATGATGCCGCCGATATAATAGGGTAGTCCACAGTTGGCATAGGATATATGCTCACCCCGCTCAAGAAGTACTATCTTCATATCCTCATCCAGCCTGCGAAGGCGGGCTGCAGCACTAGCTCCTCCTGCTACTCCCCCTACCACTACCACTTTTTTTGGCTTCATCCTTGACATCTCCCCTTATTCTCTTATTTTTTCTATATCATTTCTTCAATTAACAGGTTGTGCTGATTCCACCATTAGTCATTATATATATAATGGTACTAATTTAAGAAGGTTTAATGGCCGTTATGATTCATATGAGATTAAATAGCATATCAGACCAATTATGATTTCACTTGTATGATTTATTTGAATCTGTCCAGCTTTAATATCTTCTTGTTTTTTATCTGTAGATCCAATTGCTCTAGCAAATCAAAAAGTTCAGCAGGCTTTGCTATAACATAATCTGGTATTTCCTCTTCACATTCAGGCACCATATTATACCGGGGACTATAGCTGGCCAGTATAGAAGTAATTCCCATCCTATTGGCACCTACTATATCCCTTTTCAAATTATTCCCTATCATTACGATGCGGTTTTTGTCACTATCTTTCAAGCCTAATTGTTCCATAGCATGGCGAAACATAATGGGTGCAGGTTTTTGTTGTTTTAGTTCATCGGATATGGCTCTGGCTGCAAAACAGTGATCTAATCCATGTTCCCTGTAAATATTGTCAAAAGAAGCCTTTGTTCCATCGGCAACAAGGGCAATGGTATATCCCTCATTATATAGCTTTAAGAATGTTTCTTTGGCACCATCAAACATTTTACTATGAATGACTGTTCCATTTTCGTCCCTAATTTCAGTAGATTCATCTATCAGGGTATCTCCACTGTCTATAAAAACCACTAAATCTTTTTTCATTATATACATACCCCCAATACTGCTCCTTCCTGGCCATCAACCATATCATTTTGAAAATAGAACCTTGGAAACCTCATCCAACCCTTTAACAAACTCATAAAAATCCTCATAGGTACCCTGATAGGTGCTTTCTATCTCTTCATTGTTTCTATTGATCATGTAGTTGGTTATTAGATAGGTTTCTATACCCAGGTTTCCTGCCACCAAATCCTCCTGCACGTCATTACCCACCATATAGCATTCCTCAGGTTTTTTGCCAATGGCATCCAAGACCTCCCGATAGAACTGGATATGGGGTTTGCAGTAACAATTTTTCTGATAACAGGTTATATAGGAAAAGTCGTCAATATTAAGTCCTGCCCATTCTATCCGCTTGACAATTGCCTTTATGGGAAAGATGGGATTTGTGGCTACTACCAGATTATACCCCTTATCCTTTAGGATTTCTATGGAATCTTTAATTAGGGATATCTTTTCTACACATTCCTTTACCCTGTCAAACTTCTCATGGTAAAACAGGTCAAACCTTTTCTTGTATTCTGTTAAATCATGGGTTTGAAGTAATTTTGCAAAATGCTCCATAAACTTTTCTTCATTGGGTTTTGGATCCAAATTGTTAATCATGGCCTGGGTAGAGGCCAAAATATATTTGGCCAATACCCTGCCATCTATCATATCTTGGAAATGTTTTCCCATCTCACCGAAATAAATTTTCATAAAGTCTTCTATATCAAAAGGAAGTAACGTACCATCCAGATCAAATAAAAACGTATCTCTCAATAATATCTCTCCTACTAGCCTTGTATTCTATGTCCCACTGCCTTCATCAGTTTATCCATCGTACTTTGCGCATCCTCTACGCTTTGCCCTACAACTGAGAAATACAGCTTTACTTTGGGCTCTGTTCCTGAAGGACGGATAGCAAACCAGGATTCATCCTCCATGGTATAGCGTAGTACATCGGAAACCGGCAAATCTATGGTAGATATGCTATTGTCCACAAGGTTATAGCTCTTACTCTCCTTGTAATCATCTATTACAGCCACCTTAACACCAGCCAGCTCCTTGGGAGGATTGTTTCGCAGCTCATCAATTAGCAGGGTGATCTGCTCCATTCCCTCTTTTCCTTTTGCCTCTACGAACTTAAGCTCCTCATGGAAATAGCCATACTTCTCCCAAAGTTCTACCAGACCTTCGTACAGGCTCATGCCCTTTGACTTATAATATGCTGCCATCTCGCAGATTAGCATGGCTGAGGATACTCCATCCTTATCCCGTACAAAGTCACCAGCCAGGTAGCCATAACTTTCTTCATAGCCAAATAGGTAGGTATGGCTACCGGTTTTCTCAAACTGCCCCATTTTTTCTCCTATAAACTTAAATCCTGTCAGAGTGTCCATCACCTCAACACCATAGGATTTGGCTATTTTTTCTCCCATCTTGCTGGTTACAATGGTCTTTATAACAGTACCATTTTCAGGTAGACGGTTCTTTTCCTTTAAGGTTCCCAATATATAATTGGTCAGCAAAGCACCTACCTGGTTACCCGTAAGGACCACATATTCTCCTGCTGCATTTTTTACTACCACACCTACCCTGTCACAGTCAGGATCTGTACCTAAAATTATATCGGTATTATTACCGTCTTCTCTTGCCATCCCAATGGCCAGCTCAAAGACCCTGCGTTCCTCGGGGTTGGGATATTCTACGGTGCTAAAGTTAGGATCCGGCAGCTCCTGTTCAGGCACTACCTTTACATTTTTAAAACCTATCCTGTCCAACACCCGGCGGACCAGCTTATTGCCTGAGCCATGAAGGGGAGTGTATATAATATTCATCTTATCCCCCATCTCTTTTACTAGCTCAGGGTTAAGGGACAAGCCAACCACTCTATCTACATACTTTGATAAAACTTCCTCACCGATAATGGTTAGTAGCCCCTTTTCCAAGGCCTGCTCCTTAGGCATGACCTTAATTTCTTCAAAATTCTTTACAGCATTTATCTCCCCAATTATCTCATTAGCCCGGTCTAAACCTACCTGAGCACCGTCCTCCCAGTAAACCTTGTAGCCATTATATTGGGGAGGATTGTGGCTGGCAGTTATTGTTACTCCCGCTATGGTACCTAATTCCCTTACGCTAAATGACAGTACGGGAACAGGTTGAAGCTCGCTGTGCAAATAGGCTTTAATGCCGTTACCGCAAAAAATCAGGGCTACTCTCTCGGCAAACTCTGCAGACATTCTCCTTGAGTCGTAAGCAATAGCTACTCCTCTGTCCATGGCCTCCTTGCCGTGTTTTACAATATAGTTGGCCAGACCCTGGGTGGCCTTTCCTACAGTATAGATATTTACTCTGTTGGATCCGGCACCGATTATTCCTCTAAGTCCACCGGTACCAAACTCTAAATCTTTATAAAAACGATCCTCAATCTCATTTTCATCACTGGCGATTGATTTTAATTCTTCCTTTGTTTTTTCATCAATTATTGGACTATTAAGCCATTGCTCATATTTAACTTTGTATTCCATATGCATTCCCCTCATCTTTTTAGAATTTGATTTCTTCCCCTGTTTTGAACAGGTCAGTTTCAATCAACTTATGAATATACTCCTTAAAATCTTCTCTTAATTCTTGATTGCGCAAGGCAAACTCCATAGTGGCCTCAAGGTATCCCAACTTGTTGCCCACATCATACCTTTTGCCTTCAAAGTTAAAAGCATACATGGCTTCTTCCTTGGCCAATGCCCTTAAAGCGTCGGTTAACTGGATCTCCCCTCCCGCACCGGGTTTTGTATCCTTAAGAAAGTCAAAAATTCTTGGGTTGATTATGTACCTGCCCAGTATAGCCAGATTGGAGGGAGCCTCCTCTATCTTTGGCTTTTCTACCAAATCCTTTACCTTATATACACCATTTTCAATCGGCATTCCATCCACTATGCCGTACTTATCCACCTGGCTTTGGTCAACAAACTGACAGCCTAGCACAGTGGTCTTGTATTCTTCATAGACATCAATAAGCTGTTTTAAACATGGAACTTTGGAATGGACAATATCATCACCCAATAGTACAGCAAAAGGTTCATTGCCAATAAAGGATTGAGCACAGTATATGGCATGACCAAGACCCTTAGGCTCTTTTTGCCTGATATAGTGAATATCCACCATGTTGGATATGTCTTCCACAAGTCTTAATAGGTCTTCCCTTTTGCTATTCTTCAAGGCGTACTCCAGCTCCAGGGATCGGTCAAAATGATCCTCAATAGATCTCTTATTCCGCCCTGTAACTATAATTATGCTTTCAATACCTGAAGCGATAGCCTCTTCTATTATATATTGAATAGTGGGCTTGTCCACTATGGGTAACATTTCCTTTGGCTGGGCTTTGGTTGCGGGCAGAAAACGGGTACCCAAACCAGCTGCAGGAATAATTGCTTTACGAACCTTCAATGCGAACACCCCAGTCTAAAAATTGTTTCTTATAATTATATCACATATTTCCTTTAAATCACTAAAATTTCATGATAAAATATGAAGAGTGGTATAAAAGGTAAAGGAGTAGAAATATGATAAAGATTACAAATCTTTCCAAGAGTTATAATAAGGGCCTTGTCAAGGCTGTGGATGATTTAACCCTTCATGTAAAGCCTGGCGAAATCTTTGGGTTTTTAGGCCCCAATGGTGCAGGTAAAACCACCACCATAAAGATGATGGTGGGGCTCTTAACACCTGATCAGGGCTCCATTAGCATTGCTGGAATTGACATATTGAAAAATCCCGTTGAGGCTAAGCAAAATATAGGATATGTTCCTGATAATCCAGATGTCTATGAACGCTTGACGGGTATGGAGTATCTCAACTTTATGGCTGATGTATATAAAGTCCCTGCTAAAGAACGGAAAGAAAGAATAAGTAATCTCCTTGATATGTTTAACTTAACCCATGCAGTTGGCGATCTCATAAAAAGCTATTCCCATGGTATGAAACAAAAGATAGTGCTAACAGGGGCTTTGCTTCACAACCCTGCTGTATGGATATTGGATGAACCCATGGTAGGCCTGGATCCAAAATCCTCCCATCTTTTGAAAGAGTTTATGAGAAAGCATTGCGACCAGGGCAACACTGTCTTTTTCTCTACCCATGTTTTAGAAGTGGCCGAAAGGCTGTGCGACCGGATTGGCATAATTAACAATGGAAAGCTTATTGCAATGGGCACCATGGATGAACTTAGGCACAGAGATCAAGCCCATTCCTTGGAAAATATTTTCTTGGAGTTGACGGAAATATGAAAACCTTTATGTCGTTGCTGAAAATCACACTAAATGTGCACTTTGGTATATCTGCCCTCAAATATAGGTTTACCAAAGAAAAAAAACGCCTGTGGGAGCCTATCCTTATCATACTAAGTATAATCATAGGCGGAGGTGCCATATTGACCCTATACAGCCTTTTACTCCTGGGAGTGTTTATGGGGGGGCAGACCATAGGTCATCCTGAAATTGTGCTTACCTTTGCCTTTATGGCTACACAGCTCCTTGTATTAATCTTTGGTATATTTTATATAATGTCAGCCTTTTATTTTTCCAACGATTTAAACATACTTATTCCCCTTCCTTTAAAACCAGCTGAGGTTCTGGGGGTTAAGTTTATCATAATCCTAATAAGCGAATATCTTGTTGCCCTTCCCATGCTCCTGCCTGCCTTTATTATTTATGGCATAGGTACCTGGGCAGATATATTCTACTGGCTAAAAGGCCTTATATTAGTGCTGATGTCCCCTGTTTTCCCTCTGGTAATCGCTGCCATATTTGCCATACTCCTTATGCGCTTTGTCAATATCCGAAAAAGCAAAGATTTAATGGTGGTAGTAGGCAGCCTCCTAGGACTTTTTGCAGGTCTGGGTATAAATATTTTAACCCAGAGCTTACCCCAGGGAAATGAAGAGGAGTTTATTAAAAACCTAATAATGAGCAATACAGGGCTAATTGAAGCCATTGGAAACAGATTTCCTCCCAGCATCTGGGCTACTTTAGCCCTTTCCAGCTCCGGCTGGCAGGGACTTGGGTATTTTCTCCTCTTTGTTGGTTTTTCTATAGTACTTCTAGCCATACTTTTATGGCTGGGCAACGCCTTCTTTTATAAGGGATATCTATCCGGAGAGGAAATACGCGGCAAGGCCAAGGCTTTATCTGCTGAAGATGTGGAAAAAGGAGCTTCAAAGGCTAGCAGTCCTGTTATAGCCCTATTTAAAAGGGAATGGAAACTATTTATGCGCACCCCTATTTATGTTATGAACGGTCTGGCAGGAATGATTATGGTTCCCTTCTTTATAATATTGCCCTTTGCAACTAAATCAGAAGATATGGAAGTTGTGACAAGCCTGGCAAAAGACCCTAAATATGCTTTAATAGCCTTGTTTGTATCCCTGGGCCTTATGCTTTTTGCTTCCAGTATGAACCTGATTTCATGTACCTCTATATCTCGTGAAGGCCGAACCTTTTGGATCTCCAAAATAATTCCCGCTTCTCCAAGGGATCAAATTTTGGCAAAGCTGCTTCACAGCAGTTGCCTGTCCCTGGTAGCGTTGATTATCATTGCCCTGCCCTTATATTTCCTGCTGGGGATACTTTTATACAGGCTAATTATAATAGTGTTTATTGGTTTTTTGGTAAATGTTCTTATAAATATAGTAGGTCTTATTGTAGATCTGCTCAGACCAAAACTGGAATGGAATGATCCCCAGGAAGCCATTAAGCAAAACTTAAATGCCTTTCTGGCAATGATCATATCCTTGATTATAATGCTTATAATAGGCGGGGTTTCAATATTGCTGCTCATAAAAGGGGTTTCTGAATTCTTTATATATGGAATTTTAACTTTAATAGTTATTGTTCTGCTAGTGCCCAGTTACTATGGTCTGTTGGCACTGGCAAATAAAAAGTATAACAGCCTGGAAATCTAAGATGAACCAAAGATGTCTTCCAAAATTTTGTCTAAGGCCTTTTGGGTCAGGGGTTTTCTATCCTTGCTGCACACACTGCAGTTTCCGCATTTTTCAAACTGGGCTTTTTCATTGAAATATTCCAGGATAAAGCGCCTTAGACATTTTTTCCCCTTACTATACTCTGCCATGGCGTCCAGCCTGTCCAGTTCTATCTCTTTATGCCAGTCAATTTCCTCCTGGGTAAGTTCAAATTCTCTATTATGAATGGAGTATACTATGCCATCTTCCACCTTGGCATAGTCATATTCAAACAACTTTCTAAGGGCACTTTGAAGAACATGCTTGTCTATGGTTTTACTTTTTAATAGAAGCTGTTGGGGAATTCCCTTATCCCCTCTGGCCTTTATTCGTTTGTACAGGCTTTTTACCAGGGAAATGGAAGGATAATTGCCATCTATCATAAAGCGGTTTAGATCATAGTCCTTTTTGGAATGTAAAAGAATGCAGCTGGATTTTTTACCGTCCCGGCCTGCCCGTCCAGCCTCCTGATAGTAGTGCTCCATGCTTTTTGGCATATTCCAGTGTATTATATATCTGACATCGCTTTTATTTATTCCCATACCAAAGGCATTGGTGGCTACCATAACCTTTATTTCGTCATTTAAAAAAGCCTCCTGGGTATTGTTTCGTGTAGTGCTGTCCAGTCCTGCATGGTACATGCCTGCTGCTATGCCTCTTTCCTTTAAAAAAAAGCATAGTTCTTCTACTCTTGCCCGGGTTGCAGCGTATATAATGCCTGATCTATGCTTGTACTTTCGTATATATTTTAAAATATATAATTTTTTATCCTCGCAATCTTCCACACTAAACTGCAGGTTGGACCTGTCAAAGCTTTCCACAAAGAGGTTGCATTTTCCCTCAATGCCCAGCAGCCTCATAATATCCTCTTGAACCCGCTTGGTAGCTGTAGCTGTAAAAGCAGCCAGGACAGGGTTACCCATATGTTCTATTAGTTCTCTTATCTTTAAATAGGCGGGGCGAAAGTTATGCCCCCATTGAGAAATGCAGTGTGCCTCATCTACAGCAACAAAAGGCACATATATATCCTGCATGGCTTCCAAAAAATCCTGAGAATAGAATCTCTCCGGGGCAATATAAACTATCTTGTACTTCCCTTTTTTCATATTCCAAATTATCTGTCTTATCTGTTTGTCCGTTAATACACTACTAATATATGTAGCCTGGATATTGCGCTGGGCAAGTTCGTCCACCTGGTCTTTCATTAGGGAGATAAGAGGAGAGATTACTACGGTAGTCCCGGGAAAAATAAGAGCAGGCAGCTGATAACAAAGAGATTTGCCACCGCCTGTAGGAAATATTGCTATTGTATTATTGCCTTGTAATATGCTTTCAATTACTTCCCTCTGGGATAGGAGAAATTCATCATATCCAAAGTATTCTTTTAAATATTTATCAATTTTTGCTTTGTAATCCATAACATTCCCTCTCTTATCATACCTTTAGTCTATCCATATTTTAATGTAAAATCAAGAGGATTATAGTAAATTCATGTTGTAATATGGAAATATAAAGGGTTGTAGAAAATCTCTCAATTAAATGTTTCATAAAATAAGGAAAGTGGTATATAATAAGGTGAGTTAATAAAACATAAAAATGGAGGAAGATAGATATGAAGAGTCTAAAAGGAACAAAAACTGCTGAGAACCTATTAAAGGCCTTTGCTGGAGAGTCTCAGGCACGCAACAGATATTTTATGTATGCCAGCGTTGCTGGAAAAGAAGGCTACAAGCAAATTGAAGAAATTTTCCTCGAAACAGCTGATAATGAGAGAATTCATGCCAACCGCTTCTTTAAATTCCTTGTAGAAGGTTTTGAAGGCGAACTGCCAACTGCTATCGAAATTACAGCTGATTATCCTGTGGCACTTGGCGATACCTATGAGAATCTAAAAGCTGCTGCAGCAGGTGAGCATGAAGAGTGGTCAGACCTATATCCTGCTTTTGCTGAAGTTGCAAAGGAAGAAGGCTTCCCAGAAGTGGCTAGTGCCTTTACCATGATTGCAAAGGCAGAGGTAAACCATGAAGTAAGATTCAACAAGCTTGCTGAAAATGTGAAAAATAATAAAGTATTTGAGAAAGACGAAGAAGTACAATGGATCTGCAGAAAATGTGGATATATACATAAAGGAGCAAAGGCTCCAGAGGTTTGCCCCACCTGTCTACACAAAAAGCCCCACTTCCAGCTATTCAAAGAAACTTATTAATTCATAGAAAGTCCTCCTTAAAAGGGAGGACTTTTTTTATAAACTATTTCTATACTTCAATAATAAGACCGCATGCCAAACGTCTGCCGGCATTTCCTGATGGCTGGCTTCTATAGTCATCAGGATTTTCATGGATTATTATTGATTTTCCCACTACATCCCTGGGGTTAAATTTATTGGTATAAAAACACATATGAGCATATCCCTTGTTGGAAAACAGGACCGGGAAATCCCCTGCGTGGTTGCCATGGGGTTGATGGGTAGGATTCCAGTGTCCACCTGCGCTTTCAAAAGGCTGCTGGGGATCGCCTATCTCACAGTTTCCATACTCATGTATATGAAAACCAAAGGGACCTATGGGGGCCATCCCATTCCGGGCGGGCCTGTATGGTGGAAGACCTGTCACCTCAACACATACCTGAGTTCCCATGCCACAAACATCTCTGAACCATACTATGCCATTTATGTTAGGTGCCAGGGGACCTCCCTGAATGTGAGCTACTACTCTTCCTGACAGATTAGGATTATGCCTGGGCTTTATCATCATATCCAACCTCCTCATAAGTTAGATAACTGATACTATTTTATTCCCAGGCATAATAATCCGTTCATATCCTGATTTATTTGTTTTCAGACATCCTCATATTTTTTACACCTTCTACAGTATTCTTAGTAGTTGAATACAAGCCTGATGCCGCAAGCCCCAGGGACAATCCGATAATTATTCCTTTTGGTATATCCTGGGGATATAAAAAGAAAATACCCGCCAATACACCTAACACTGCTGCAGCCAAAGCAGAAAATTTGTTAGGTAGACCAAGGCTCTTTAACAACTCTACCACTCCAATGATTAGAGGAACTATGGGCACTTGATATACTTCCAAACCTTTCCACCCCATTCTTTCTTAGTGCATCCTAAAATGCCTTTTACATACATTTTTACATACTATCTATATGAACTTTATCTGCTATACATGACCTAAATGATAAGTTACACATCAAAAAGTATAAGAAAAAGCACTATTGATCAAGGGCGGACTGTTTCTTCGCATATACGTGCTATTGATAAGTGAACGCCTTCGCTGATTTGGTCAAGAAAACTTGGCATATGGAAGGCACAAAAGCCGCAGCCTAGGCAGGATGCCGAGGAAAAATTTAATATTCTCTAGTCAACAGTTACCCATTGCTTAAGTTCATTGGATTTATGAGCCATTTCCATAACATATTGAATATAAGCTCCATCCCGGATAGAGGGGGTGGAAGGCCTGTCCTTATATACATTATCTATAAAGTTGTATAAGGAATGAACATGAGAGCGTATCCAGCCTATAGGTGCTTTGGAAGGTACAAACTTGCCACCAGGACTCTTGTAGCGCTGCACACATTCTATCCTTGTAAAGCCCCTGTTTCCACCAAAATCAGCTTCTGGCAAGGTATTGTCATAGAACTCCAGCCAGTTTGGATCCATCATATTATACTTAATGGCGCCCTTGTCTCCATGGATTTGGAAGATTAACTCATCATTGGTGCCGGTGGCTATTTTTGATGCCTCTATGGTTCCAGTACCACCGTTTTTCATCTTTACAATTAGAATGGATAAATCCTCTGCTTCTACATCCACTATTTTTCCAGAGGGATGGGGACGTTTAGGATATAGTATCATATTGTGTGCAAAAACTTCCTTATATTCACCTAGTAGATGATAGATTAGATCCAATAAATGGGACCCTAGATCGGCCAGCACACCGCCTCCCATGGATTTTTCCAGTTTCCAGCCCATGGGCCTATCAGGATCCACAGAACCTGAATGCAGATACATGGCTCTAAAGGATAGTATGTTTCCCAATGCTCCACTGTCAATCAATTCTTTTGCTCTCAATGTGGCAGGGAAAAATCGGTTTTGAAACGCCATCTGTGTAATGGCATTAGTAGAATCCAATACCTCCAGTATTTCTTTAGTTTCATCATAGTTGGAGGCCAAAGGTTTGTCGCAATATACATGCTTTCCTGCCTTCAAAGCACCGATCACATGATCCCTGTGCAGGTTGTTGGGCGTACATATATTGATTATCTGGATATTGTCATCGTCAAATAGGTCCTCAACATTCTGGGTGGCATATTCAAAGCCCATATCTTCTTTAGCCCTTTGGGCCTTTTCCAAAGTGCGATTGCACACTCCCACCAACCGAATTCGAAAGGGTAGATCTTCATAAAAGAGGGGCATGGTTTTATAAGCATAGGTATGAGCCTTACCCATAAACCCATATCCTATAATACCTACTCCAATTTCCTTCATAGCAATCTTCCTCCCTTATAAAATTTTAGGAGTGATCCCTTTGCTGTGAACCACTCCTTTGTATTTAATAATGTTTTACTGTATTTAATAGTATTTAACAATATTTAACGGTATATTACAGTATATATTTATCTTTCTTCTTTGGCCTGGAATCAAGCTCTGCCTTCTTTTCCTCATAGCCTGGTCGTCCCAGCAATGCATAGGTAGCATTTTTACCTTCTTCTACACCTGGTTGATCGAAGGCATTGATATTGAGTAGTTCTCCTGCAAAAGCAGTCTCTACTTCCATAAAGTAAAGAAGTTGTCCTACTGTAAAGGCATTGACTTCAGGCAGGGTTATAGTTCTGTTAAGTCTGTTGGCCTTTAACAGGGCATATTCCGTAGCCAATTGCTCAGCATGGATAAGCTCATTTAAGGTATGACCTCCCAGGAAAGAAACTGCAGGGATTTCTTCGTACCCTTCAGGAATGTCTACCTTGTTTCTATACTCTTTTACTCCCAGGAAGGTAATTACCTTATCAAAAGGCCCTTCTGTATATAGCTGTATTTGGGAATGCTGGTCGGTTACTCCTAAAGCCTTGACAGGGGTTTGACCAACAAAGACCTCATTGCCTTCTAGATCATATCTCTTGCCCAAGCTTTCAGCCCACAACTGAGCATACCAGTCAGCCATATATTTTAGAGAGTCGGCATAGGGCATCATTACTGAAATGTTCTTTCCAGCCTTCATAGCCAGATATTGCAGGGTTGCTGCCATATAAGCCGGATTTTGGTATGGGTCGGACTGGCTTACTATCTCATCCATATAGGCAGCACCAGCTAGCAGTTCTTCTATATCGATACCACAAACCGCGGCTGCAAGAAGACCTACAGGGCTAAGCTCAGAGAACCTTCCTCCTACTCCCCCTGGAATATAGAAGGTCTTAAATCCTTCCTGACGTGCAATCTTTATAAGGTTACCTTTTTCCATGTCTGTGGTAGCTATGATATGGTCCTTATAGTTTTCCCCTACCTTTTCTTTTAGCAGGTCTACTACAATAAGGAATTGTGCCATGGTCTCAGAGGTGCTACCAGATTTTGTAATTACATTGAAGACGGTCTTTTCTACATCAATAATGTCAAATAAGCCTTCCATACGTTCAGGGTCTACATTGTCCACTACGTATAGCCTGGGGCAGCCGTCTCTCTTTTCTTTTGGAAGCTCATTGTAGAACATATGGTTTAAAGCCTGCTGGACTGCAATTGGCCCTAAGGCTGAACCTCCAATGCCCAAGACAACGAAGTTGTCGAACTTTTCCTTTATTTCATCTGCTGTTTCTAAAATATCCTTAACTACTTCTTCCTGATTGTATGGTAGTTCCCGCCACTCCATCTGCCCTGCTTTTCTCTTTTCTTCCATAGCCTGAGCAGCTTTTTTGAGTTGGGGGTCTAAGGTTTCAATTTCCTCCCAGTCAAAACCTTCTTCTCCGACAAACTCCGACATCATGTTGTTAAAGTCGAAGGTGATACGCATGCTATCTTTCCATTCTTTGTTTTCAAATCTTTTCATAGTACAAACTCCTTCCCCTAACCTATAACACTATATTACACTACAGAATTATTTTACCATAACACCATAATATTTACCACGACAACTTTCCCCATTTTATTCTTTAACAATGGTATTTATACGCCATTTCCCCCTGCCATAAACACATATAATTGCACCGTTTTTGTCGTTTCTATACACCTTGGAACCTCTTTCCTCCAGCCTCTCTATAACCTGAGGATGAGGATGCCCAAAATTATTCTTTCCTGTTTGGATTACGGCAATTCGGGGATTTATAACATCCAGCCATTTATCTGTAGAAGAAGTGTTACTGCCATGATGGGCTACCTTTAATATGGATATCCTCTCCTGCCAAAAACTTGATAAATAGGACTCCACTCCCTCTTCAATATCCCCTGTTAGCATTATACTGGCCTCTTTGTATCTAATTCTCATTACCAGGGACAGATTGTTTTCATTGTTATCATACAAGCTGTCCACAACCTCAGGCTGGGGAGTAGGGTATATAATGTCAATAAAGACATATCTGCCCACCCTATAGGTTTGGCCCCCTATGGCATTAATATGTTTAATACTTCTTTTATCTATTAGTTCCCTTAATTCTTGATATCTTTCAGAAGGCTGTCCTGGTGGAAATTCCATAAATGCATCTACCTTTAAATCCCTAATAACAGGTATAAGTCCTCCCATATGATCATCATGGCCATGGGACATTACCACAAGATCCAGCTTTTTTATTCCGTTTTTAAGTAAAAATGGAACCACAATTTCCTCCCCTACATCAAAATCACCTACTCCCTGAGGCCTTCCTCCTCCATCCACCAGAATATGTTTTTCATCTGGAGTTTTTATGTATATACAGTCTCCCTGTCCCACATCTACAAAAATAACCTTAAATTGATTGTCAACCAGAGGTGTTGCTACTTGTAATATTAATAAAGACAATACCAAAATCAGACTTATACGCCATGGCCTTTTTACCCACAAGGGCCGTTCCCAGGAGAAAATCAGTAGTATAAAATAATAGGCCGCCATAAATAATAGCCCTGGAGATACTACCAGAATATTGGCCCAGGGAATGCCTGACAACCATTTATTAGTCCCTATTAAAAACTGGCAAAGCAGCCACAGCCACCAGCCAATAACCTGTGCCACAAGGGGAAAAACCGCTGCAGCCATAAGTAGTATTAGCCCCAAAATTACAATGACACCTGCTATGGGAACTAGTATAAGGTTGGCTATAAAACTAATTATGGAGAATGTGTTAAAATAATAGGCCAATATGGGCCAGGTACCCAACTGGGCAGACAGCATAACCCCTATGACATCTCCAATACCAGCAGGAAGTTTACCCAGCCTGGAGGCCAATTGCTCATTAAAAAGAACAATTCCAGCTACTGCTAAAAAGGAAAGCTGAAAACCTATCTCTAATAATTCCAGGGGCCTTATAAGCAAAATCACAAAGGCTGCTAATGACAAGCTGTTTAAAGGATCGGCCTTACGTCCTACTGCTTTGCCGCCCAGTAGTATAATGGCCATAAGGCTTGCCCTTAGTACCGATGAACTTCCTCCTACTACTATACAGTAAAAGACTAAAACTGTTCCCTGAATTATAAAAGTGGCTGTGGGTGAAAGCTTTAAACCTTTAGTTAACCATGACAAAAGAAGAACTATAAAACCTATATGGAGCCCGGATATGGCCAGGATATGGGCAATACCTGTATTGGCAAACTCCTCTCTCAGCTCTGAAGGCAAGCCCCATCTTTGGCCTATAATCATGGCCTTCATCAGCCTTGACCCCATGCCTCCTATATAGGTATCAAAGACGTGTCCCATATATTGCCTTATGGATTCTATCCATGATTGGGGCCAGGCAAGCTTTCCCGAATCAATTGAAAGGATATTTCTGCTTGCCGTACCAATGGTATAATGGACTCCACGGCGGGCCAAATATGCCCTGTAATCAAAACCTTTTGGGTTTCTTACTCCCTGGAGCTTTTCTATGGTCCCCCTTAGCTTCACCCAGTCTCCTGTATTTATGGATAGGGGATTATGCTGAATTTTTGATATTTGATTATACTTATTTGTTTTTGTTAATGTCTGATCTGATCTTTGATCATGCTTATTTATTGATGTTTGATACTTATTATTAATATCATTTTGGGATATATGATCTTGTTTTTGCAGGTTAAAATAGATAGTTACCCTAACCCTTCCCTTATATGCATAATCTTTATCAATATGACTAATGCTACGAGTTTCCAGAACAAAGGATATTTTAGAGTCAGCACTACTAACTATTTCTACAACCTGACCATAAAGGTCAATAGTTTGCCCAATAAAATTATCTAGGTGGGTATCGGGTTTATTGTGTATGAAAGTATTGGCTATACCTATGAGGATGAACAAAGAGAAAAATAAGGATAAATATAGCCCCTTCCATTTAAGCTTTATGGCTATTAGGCCAAAAATCAGCAATGGAAAAAGGACTATATAAAAATATGTCAGCCTCCATTTGGTATATAAAGATATGAGTATTCCAATTACATATGCCACTGTTACCCATATTACTGGACGCCTTATTCTAAGTTTCACATTCCTCTCCCCGTTTTTAGATATGACACTTTTGCTAAATCTAATTGCTTAATATGTCCCTGATATGTAAAATTAAGCCTAATAAATGTTAAATCTTCTATATTTTAAATTTTACCATATTATTAAAGAAAATAATAGCAAATCCTCATTAATAGGCCAATTGATGGTATAGGATGAAGATTGCGAATATTTTATCAATAGTATATAATAATTATTATTAATATTTTTTGATTCTATTGCCGTTGGGAAGTGATAACTATTATTACCACCAAACTATTCCGTAACTCCTTATACAAAGATTTAACCATAGATCAGGTTTATAAAATACTCTTAAACCTGATAAGGCAGGCGCCCCATAGTGAATACCGCCTATCCATAGGAACTGATTCCCAGGTTGGAAAAAGGGAAACGGTTTTCGTAACAGCTATTCATCTCCATAGGATAGGCCGAGGTGCTATAGGTTTCTTTACCACCGATATTTTACCCAGACCTATTCTAAGTCTTAGAGAAAAAATTTATTATGAAACCAGTAAAACATTGGAGATTGCCTCCTGGTTTACTGAGGAAAAGATGGATCTTATGGTGGAATGCATCCTCACCACCATGGGACGGCCAGGAGATATTCATTTTGAATTTCATTTGGACATAGGTACATCAGGCCCTACCCGTGAATTGATTGGTGAAATGGTGTCCATAGCCAGGGGTACCGGTTTTGAACCTAAGATCAAACCAGAAAGCTATGCGGCCACTTGCTATGCCAACAGGTATACCAAAAAGCTAAGCTAGCTCCCTTAGTTCTTGCTCATAGAAGTTACTTTATATACAGAAGTTGCTTTTTATAGAAGAATCTTGTTACTAAAACTAGAAGATATGGATAACTCTTATTAATCTTGACTTACAGAAATGGTGCCAATCCTGTGATAGCCTTAAAACCATATTTTTTTATTACAGGATGTATTTAAAAACTTCTGTATTCCTCTCTTGTTAGAGAATAGCAGACAATATCATAGACACGGCCGTCATATATTGTATCTGCCTGTCTTAAAGTCCCTTCATAACGAAAACCACATTTTTGAATAACCTTTTTTGAACCTATATTAAAGGGATAATGATAAATAGATATCATATCCTGATTTAATTCCTCAAAAGCATATCTTATAACCCTTTTGGCTGCCTCTGTCATTAGGCCTTTTCCCCAATATGCCTCATCTAAAGCATAACCCAGCATTTTCACCCTGCTGTTATTACGTCTTTCATCATTATGAAGCCCAATGGACCCAATAACTTTGCCAGTTTCCTTATGAACGATAGCCCATACCTCTTTGTTTTTTATAAAGCTTTTTAGTATCTCCAAGGACTCCCACCTGCTTTCATGAGGCTTCCATCCTGCACTAGGACCAACATTAGGATTTTTAGCGTACCCATAAAAATCATCCAGGTCCTCATGTTTAAATCTCCTTAAGATAAGGCGCTCTGTGGTCAAGATTCTCATTTAACGCATCCCTTCCTATCTATATAATTATTCATGACTCCTGTAATTCAAAATAGTAACAATTAATAATTAAAAACTATCAACATTTGTCTTTATTACCTGTTGATCCTAATTAATAATTCCACTTACCAGAAATTGAGTAGTTTAGGATATATTCTACATTGAAATCTGATATCCCTTTATCCATTGGATAAAAAATCCATATTTTATATTTTTAATTCATAAAAAATTTCTATTGACAAATACGTTTAAACTGTATATATTGTATATATACAGTATCTACGGTATGGAGGATTTAATGAGAATTATTATTTCAAACTCATCAAATGAGCCTATCTATATGCAGATTGTTAATCAGTTAAAGGAACTGATTTTAAAAGATGAGCTTAAAGCAGGTTATGCTCTGCCCTCTATACGGAATCTTGCAAGGGAGCTACAAGTAAGCGTTATAACAACCAAGAGAGCATATGAGGAACTGGAAAGAGAAGGCTTTATTGAAACAGTTCAAGGAAAAGGCTCCTTTGTGGCTGCTCACAACAAGGAAATGCTAAGAGAAAAGAAATTATCCATTGCAGAAGAAAAACTAGGGGAAGCAGTTTTGTTTGCTAAATCCCTGGGGCTTTCCTTGGATGAGCTAATTGAGTTACTGCAACTCTTATATGAAGAGGAGGAATAAAGGTGGAAAATATTCTGGAAGTGATAAATCTGCGGAAAAATTTTAATAAGTTTGCCCTGAAGGATATAAGTTTCACCCTTCCCAAAGGTTATATTATGGGATTTATAGGGCCAAATGGGGCTGGGAAAAGTACTACCATAAAACTAATTATGAATCTTTTAAAAAAAGACGGAGGCCAGATCAAGGTCTTTGGTAAGGATCATATTCAACACGAAAAGGAAATAAAACAGCATATAGGATTTGTCTATGATGAAAGCCACTTTTACGATGAACTAACCCTTGATGAAACAAAAAAATTTATAGCCCCTTTTTATAAATCCTGGGATGATCATGTCTTCCATAAGTATATAAAAATCTTTCAGCTTCCTTTGGACAAAAAAATAAAGGAACTGTCAAAGGGAATGAAGATGAAATTTTCCCTGGCCCTGGCACTATCACATGATGCCAAGCTGCTTATCATGGATGAACCAACCTCTGGATTGGACCCCATCGTCCGCAGCGAACTACTGGATATATTATATGAGATTATTCAAGATGAGGAAAAAAGTGTCTTTTTCTCTACACATATAACTTCAGACCTGGAAAAAGTAGCTGACTACATTACCTTTATACATGAAGGAGAGATCGTTTTATCCATGGCCAAAGATGATATCCTGGACAACTACTGTATAGTAAAAGGTGGAATAGATTTATTGGACACTTATAATCAAAAAGCCTTTGTTGGTATCCGCAAAACCCAATACAATTTCCAAGGTTTAATTGATTGTAGGGAAAAGGTCCAGAACCTGTTTAAAGGAAATGTTATAATTGAAAAGCCCAGCCTTGAAGATATAATGTTATATATAGTTAGGGGGAAACAATATGCTTAATCTCATTTTGAAAGACCTTTTAGTACAGAAAAAATCCTTGCTTTTTGCCCTGGGTTATTGTTTCTTTCTGGTCTTTGCCTTTCAATCCATGGAAGGAACCGCACCAGTTGCTGCCACTATAGCTGTAGTGTACCTATTGATTCAATATTCCTTTGCATACGATGATAAAAATAAATCTGAGATTATGTTAAACAGTCTGCCCATATCAAGAAAGGATATTGTGCTTGCTAAATATCTATCGGTTTTGCTTTATATAGGCCTGGCCACGGTAGCCTATATGTTTGCTACATTAGTGATAAAAATGATAAATATTCCTTTAAAAGTTCAATTCCTTAGCCTTCAGACTATTTCTATAAGCTTTTTTATAGTATCCTTAATGGCTTCTTTTTATCTTCCAGTTGTCTTAAAATATGGTTATCTTAAGTCTAAGATGTTTAATATAGTTATGTTTCTCTTATTCTTCTTCATACCCATGGGTATAATAAGCTTGAATCAAAAGCCTGGGTTCTCTCTGTCCGTTAATATGTCATTAAAGGATGCAATAAGCTGGTCCAATTGGCAAATTACCCTGCTTGTCATAGGTTTTTCATTACTAATGATGTGTGTATCCTGTTTTATCTCTATAAATATTTATAATAACAGGGAGTTTTGATACTAAAGGACCAGTACCATTCATTTGGTTTGCACTGGTCCTTTAAATTCATATTAACTTCATATAAAGTCATCTATTTTTTAGCTACAATAATATCCCTATTAATTGCCTGGTCCACACGATGTTCAAACTCTGTATATGGGCTATCATTCAAAACATCCAAATTATGTTTAGAGAAAATTTCTATTATCTCTTCCCGACTGAGTACAAATTTGTTCCATGCCAGTACTATTACTCCCCCTGATTTTAAGCTTTCAACCCAGCCAGGCAGGCAATTATTAAGTAGTTCTTTGGGATTTCTGGTTATTGATGACTGATTTTGCCTGCTGACGTTTCCATGCTGAACACCATAAGGTAAGTCCCCCACTATGATGTGAAACATCTTTTTCTTAAAGAATCTGTTAGAATATCTGGAATCACCAGCCACCATGCAAAGCTGTAAAGACTTTCCAGCTTTGAAATCTTCCTTGGATTTTGCCAATTCAAATCTATAGAAGCTTGATGTAAAGCTTTTGTCTTTTCCTCTCATTCTCTCTCTTTTTATAGTATGCTTATATTTTCCATTTTCAAGATACTTTTTAAAGTATACAGATGCTTCATGAACCACATCTGAACTAATTTCGATACCATAACTATTATATCCAGCAATTAAAGATTCAAAAAGAGTTGTCCCCTTGCCTGCAACTGGATCAAGTAAGTTAATATCCCTTGTATTATAAAAATCACTGGATAAAATTGCAACATTTATCATCAGTCTTGTAAACAGCTCATTGGTCTTACCAGTGTACTTTAAAATGGTGCTTAGATCGTCATTAAAATAGTATGAAGGTTCCCTGCGTATGGGTTTTAAAACTATTTCTGAACCCTTTTCCCTGATTTCAAATAATGCATAGGTCAAGGAAAGCCTGGATAGCCATAATAAATCATCCTTATCCAGAGCTTGTTCCGCTTTAAAAGTTAAATATGGTATACCCTCAATCTCAGATAAGGTAAAATCACTACACTCAACGGAAAAACGTTTGCAGGCAATTTCAAGCTCTGCTAAAGATAGCTTTTTAGCAGCTTCAAAATACACTCTGTTATGGCCCGGATTTGCTAATATTGCGTAAGTTATCATGATCGTTTCTCCTATCCACAATTTTATCAATTATTATTTACAATAGGTATTTATACAATTTATCCTGTTTTGCTAGTTCAAAGGTTAATTTAATCAATTGATTTATAAAGCCAATACAATCATAACACAATTCTACCATTTTATACTTTAGCCCTCAATCTCTTTTTCACCCATCCAAAAACGGACATATGAAACGTTTTTTTATTCCATTTTTTGAATACTTGAGCCAGTCAGTGGCATACTAATCTAAAGGATTCTGTCTAAAGGAGTATGATGAACCGTGAACGCAAATGCTGAGCTATTAAATTTTATCTACCAAAACTCTGAAATGGGAGTAAATACTATCAGTCAATTAATGGACATGGTAAGAGATGAGGATTTTAATAAACATTTAGAATCCCAATATAATGAATATGGGGAAATCCATAGTGCTGCCAGGGCATTATTAAATGAAAATGGCTACGATGAAAAAGGGATTAGTGCCTTTGCAAAAATAAGAACTTATCTAATGATAAATATGCAGACTCTAACTGATAAATCCCCTTCTCATATTGCTGAAATGCTTATAATTGGCAGTAATATGGGTGTAATAGACGCTATTAAAAATATCAAGAAATATGAGCAAGAAGCAGAACCTAATATTATTAAGCTTATGAAGAGGTTGCTCAAGTTTGAGGAAAATAATATTCAGCAATTAAAGAAGTTTCTGTGATCAATAAATGCCTATTCTACCCTGAGTAATCGGAATAGAATAGGCTAACTCTTCATCTATAACCTATAGATATCTTGGATCTTCTTACACAATTCAGTATGGTGTGATTGGTCTGCTACCACTAGCTCCTTTTCTATCTCAGTATCAAATCTCCAAAATATTCAGGCCTATGGAAGTCAGGCTCGGGAACCTCTATCCTGTTCCAGCATCCATAATGAGGAAATTTAGTTTCATCTCCACATTTTTGGAAGTTGCCTTTCATTCTTTTGCCAGGTGAGAAATCCTGATTACCAAAATATTTTTCTACAAAGGAATAGGGAATAGAAAATTCTAAAGTCCAAAATTCATCTTGATATTCATGGACCTTGTCCCTGTCAACAGAGGATTTTATATTAAAAATATCCTGAGAGACATCCTCTATCAGTTTTCTATCATTGCGACCCTTGCCAAGTCCTAATAATAGGGTCCCAATGGCATTTATTTCAAAGTTGAAGTACCTTTCATCATTATCGGGATCAGGATTGAAGAAAAACTCTATGCAGCTGTCGGTAAATACCGGCTCATTCATGTTTTTATATGTAGCTCGAATTTCCCTTTCGTAGGATGTAAAGTGAAGATAAAGCCTGGATTCAGTATAGAAAAATCTTACCTTTACTTTAGGCCTATATCCATTTTCATCCCAGGGGTATTCTTGAATTAATACAGGCTCTAACCCTTGCCAAATAGCTTCATTAACTTCTTGATCCCTGAATCTTTTCCACTTACACACCTTTTTCATAATTTCCACCTTTCTTTATTAAAGCTACTTTCAGCTACTAGTATTCAAGTCACTTCAAGCTAACAGCTCAGCTAAATTTAAATATTACTCCTACTACTCCAGCAGCAATCAAATACACTATTGGGTGTTTTTTATATTTATTGGTTAAATAGAGCAGTATCCCAAACAGGACTATAGCTTTTAAGTCAAATAAATCCATAAGTTTTTTTGTATCCATGTATCTTTGTAAATTAAAGAGTGAAACCTTTGCCACTTCAAAGCCTGCTGCTGCAATAAGCCCGGTTACTGCAGGTCTTAAGCCATAAAAGCCTGCCTTTACAATGGGTTGTTCTGCAAACTGCATAAAGTAATGGGCTATTATGACAATTATTATTACAGAGGGAGCTTCCAGTCCTATAGATGCAATTATTGCACCTGGTATACCAGCAGTCTGAAAGCCTACATAAGTTGCCATATTAACCCCTATAGGTCCTGGAGTAGACTCTGATATGGCTATCATATTTACTAATTCCTGGGTTGTAAACCATCCA
>JAAYGY010000081.1 GCA_012735575.1 Clostridiales bacterium | reverse complement strand
CTTTAGGGTTCTAAGGCTGGACCAGGTTTTGACTGTAGAGTCATAAAGGTTATATCAATGGATGTAAGGGGGAATTGGGTTGCTGCAAAATGAGGAGTTTATCCAGGAATTTGTTGAAGAAGCCAGAATTCATATTGAGCAAGTTGAATCAGATCTCTTGGAATTTGCTGGCACAGGCGGAGACACGGAGCTTATTAACCAGCTCTTTAGGAGTGTACACAGCATAAAAGGAACTGCCGGCTTTTTTGGGTTGGATAATATAGTTAAGCTGGCTCATGCCATGGAAAATGTATTTGGCGCAGTACGCAACGGTAAAATAGAGCTGGATGATTCCAGCATTGATGTACTGCTGGAGTCCAACGACTGTTTGAGTGATATGGGAGAAAATGTGTTGGACAGCCATACCTTTGATATATCTTCCTATCTGAATTCCCTATCTGCCATTTTAGAGGGGCAGCCCATAAAGGCCAGCCCCAAATCCTCTATTTTGGTACGGGACCAGGAAAGCAGAGAACTGCAACTTGATCATGCCCAGCAGGAAAGGATAGAGGAGGCGGTTGAACACGGCCACAGGCTGTACAGGATTAAATTAAGGCTGCACCAGGATTTGGACAACAGGGGTATAAGTCCCATTGCTTTTTTTAGTAAAATTCAATCCATTGGACAGATTTTGGAAGCCTACTCCGATGTCAGCGAAATAAAGGACCTGGATGATGTCTTAAAAAGCGATATAGAATACATATTTCTTTTTACCACTGTATTGGAAAAAAGCCTTGTAGCACTGGCCCTGGATATTCCGGAAAACAGCATTCAGGAACTTGATGTAAATATAAAGCCCAACCAATATAAAGAGGTATTGCTGGAAGATAATCAGAAGGACAAAAAAGAAAAGGAACAAGTCAGGAAAGAGGTTGCAGCACAGGATAAATTACAGGATAAAGCAAAGGAAAAAGAAGGAGATAAACATCCAGATAAAAAAGAGGTACCCAAAGGCGGTCCTCCATGGCAAGGAAGAAATGTTTCATTGACTGTGGAGGATAGCATCAGGGTGCCCGTTGACCTGTTAAACGAGCTGATGAACCTGGCCAGTGAACTGGTGTTAGGGCGAAATCAACTCCTTAGAGGATTAGAAGCATACAGAAAACAGGTAGAGGGCCTGGATCCCATCCTACAAAATATTGACCATATCACAACCCAGCTCCAGGAAAGAATAATGCAGACCAGAATGCAGCCCCTGGTAAACGTATTTAATAAATTCCCCAGAATGATACGGGATCTGTCTAAACAACTGGGCAAGGAGATTAAATTAAAGATAACAGGAGCCCAGGTGGAACTGGATAAGTCCATTATCGAAGGACTGGGAGACCCCCTTACCCATCTTATCCGAAACGCAGCCGATCATGGCATAGAAAAACCTGAAGTAAGGGAGAGGCAAGGCAAAGACAGGGAAGGTATTATCTCCCTTGGTGCGTATCAGGAGGGGAGCCATGTATCCATTCTCATATCTGATGACGGGGCTGGAATAGATATTGATAAGTTAAAGGCAAAGGTCTTGGAAAAGGAACTCATAAGCCCCCAGGAGCTGGCTGCCATGGATGAAAGCGAGGTATTGAAGCTTATCTTCATGCCTGGTTTTTCTACTGCCCAAAATGTAACCGATGTGTCAGGCAGGGGTGTGGGAATGGATGTTGTGCGAACCAATATAGAGAGGATGGGGGGGACTATAGAGATTGAGAGCCAGCCTGGAACAGGAACTACCTTCAAGCTGAATCTACCCTTAACCCTGGCCATAATCTCCTCTCTGATAGTGGAAGCCGAGGGCCAGAAGTTTGCTCTGCCCCAGGCAAACCTTCAGGAGATGGTAAGGGTCAAGCCGGGAGATAAGGACAGGCGTATAGAATATGTTAGCGGATCCCTGGTCCTAAGGTTTAGGGGAAAGCTATTGCCCATTATAAGGCTGTCTGACGTACTGGGACTGTCGGAAAGGGATCAGAGTACGGAGGAACTTCAGGATTCCAATAAAATAGTGAGGGTTTTAGTACTAAAGATAGGTCAGCGCCGCTATGGTCTTATAGTAGACGCCATACATGATGATGAGGAGATTCTGGTAAAGCCCTTACCCAGGCATCTTAAGGACTGTAAATGCTATTCAGGCGTTACAATTCTAGGGGACGGAAGTATTGCCATGATACTGGATGCAGACGGAATTGCCAGCTGGGCAGATCTTAAGCTGGCAGATTTAAAGGAAGAGACCGGGGAAGAGGAACTTGGCAGAAAGGTAAGGGGCGAGGAGCATACACTGCTTCTCTTTAGCTGTTCCGGCTCTGAAATACTGACCCTGCCCTTATCCATGGTATCCAGGGTGGAGGAGATCAGCCCTGAGGATATCCAGCTGGTAGGGGACAAGGAGTATATTGAGTTTAGGGGACGGTCATTAAGGCTGGTTCGGCCGGAGGACTATCTGCCTATTTCCAGGGAGGAATACAAAACTTCCAAGCTGTATGTTATAGTTCCCAAGCTGGTAAAGCAGCCCATAGGCATCCTTATACGCAAGATCTATGATACCATTGCCCTCAATGTAGACTACAGCCAGCAGGATATAAAGGCCTACGGGATAGTGGGAACCACCTTTTGGGACAGGAAAATGGTACTCCTCCTTAACCTGTACCAGCTCTTTGAGTTAGCTGCCCCAGAGTACTATAAAACGCCGGAGGAAACCAGGGCCAAGGCCACCAACTATACCGTATTGCTGGCGGAGGATGCTCCCTTCTTCAGACGAATGGAAAGAGAGTACCTGGAAGAGGCGGGATACAGGGTACTGGAGGCGGAAAACGGCAGAGATGCCCTTGAAATTTTAAAGAAGGAAAAGGTGGACGCCTTGATTAGCGATATCAATATGCCTTATATGGACGGTCTGGAGCTAATTAGTCAAATCCGAAAGGATGAGGAACTAAAGAATTTGCCTGCCATTGCCGTTACCTCCCTATACAATGAAAGTCAGATACAGGCTGGTCTGGATGCCGGTTTTGATTTTTATGAGATCAAGCTGGACAAGGAAATGCTCCTGGAAAAACTTCGAATCCTTATTCAAGAGAGGAGGAGCAGGAATGCAGGGTAAAATATTGACCTTCTATTTACAGGGTGAACTCTTTGGGATAGATATAAGGTTGGTTAAGGAAATCAACAGAAAGATAAAGTATACTGTGGTACCCGGTGCTCCCGATTTTATAGTAGGCCTGTTTAACATGAGGGGCCAGATAGTAACGGTCTTTGATCTGGCCAGACGGATCCATGGAAAGCCCGGGGACATATCCCTGAATCCTACCTGTATCATCCTTAAAAATGAGGATAACAGCATTGAACATCTGGGCTTTGTTGTGGACAGGCCGGGTGATGTTATAGATGTAGAAGAGGAATGGTGTGAACCTATGCCCGGAAATATTCAGCATATAGACGGTCAGTACATAAAAGAGGTTATAAAACTGGAGGATCAGCTGATCATGCTTATTGATCCTGAAAAGATATTTGATTATTTATAGATTAACTTTGCCTGTGCTGGGATATGAACTATAAGAAAGGATGGAAACAGGATGAGTATATTAAGAAAATTTAAACTAAAAGGCTTGAATATTAATAAAAGCCTAAAGCTGAAGATCCCCTTTCTAGCGGGTATACTGGTACTCATCATTTTAGCTTTTGTCGTTGTAACCGCCATGGAGATTGCAGGGAATATCATAATAACCAACACCAAGGCCAATATCCAGTCCATGGCAGACACCCATGGTGAGATGCTGGACTACTTTATGAACGAACGTATAGGGGAGGTAATGACTATAGCCCAAAACAAGGATATTGTGGACACAACTGCCAGTGCCACCATAAAGCAGGAGATTTTGCGCCGGATTGTGGAAAGGCAGGGAAATACATATCACGACATGTTAATAGTAGATATGGATGGCAAGCTGGTAGCTTCCAGTGGGGGTAATGTCCGGGATGACTACAGCGATGCCTCCTGGTTTTTAAACACCAGGGAAAGACTGAATATCTACTATGAATACAGAAAAAGTGAAGATATAGGATATGACGTTGTTACCTTTAGCTATCCTCTCTTTGACAATAACATGAATGCCGTAGGCATACTTACGGCTCGTATGTCTAACCAGATTCTCTACGAAATGATGAACCATATTGTGGAAGAGATGGAAGCACAGGGCAATACCGGAAGTTATCCATATATTATAGACCAGAACGGGGTTTTTATCTGGCATCCTGTAACTGAAAAGATAGGTACAGAAAATATTGCCGAAAGAGATGATATTTTAGGACATATTGCCCGGGAAATGATAGCCGGCAAGTCTGGCAGCGGCGAGTATACATATGAAGGAATAAACAAGTTAGTAGGTTATACCCATCTGTCAGGGGTAAGGCATTTCCAAGGTCTGGGATGGTCTTTGGCCATTACCTTAAACAGGGACATTTTTATTCAGCCCATTAGAAAGTTTAACATGATCGTTTTATCGGTGGGAATTGTATTTTCCGCTCTGAGCCTGTTTTTGTTATGGAGAATTACCGCCTCCAGCCTAAAACCCTTGGATCAGACAGTTAGCATGTTAGAAGATATTGCAAAGGGAGAAGGAGACCTAACCATCAGGATCCCGGAAACCTCCCAGGACGAATCCGGACAGCTGGCCAGGTATTTCAACCAGTTTGTTGATAAGATACAGGCCATGGCCAGGGAGATTTATGATACTACTCTAGCCCTGTCTGCATCCTCAGATGCTCTTACTCATATATCCAATACCCTGGCAGCCAACAGTGAGGAAATGAACGCAAAAACCGATACTGTAATGGCGGCTTTACAGGAAATAACCGTCAGT
>JAAYGY010000080.1 GCA_012735575.1 Clostridiales bacterium | reverse complement strand
AGATACCTTCGACCTTGTGGTAGTGGGCGGTGGAGTAGCCGGGGTAGCTGCTGCACTAGCTGCTGCCAGGAATAATGTCAGTGTATGTTTAATAGAAAAGGAAAATATGCTTGGAGGATTAGCTACTCTAGGACTAGTGGCTATATACCTGCCTCTTTGCGATGGGATGGGAAACCAGGTTATAGGAGGTATAGGTGAAGAATTACTAAAAGTTTCTATTAAATACGGCCCTGGACAGATACCGGATTGCTGGAAGCAGGGGGGAGATGTTTCAAAGCGAAAAGAAGCGCGTTATCAACTGGAGTTTAATCCAGCCTCCTTTGCTATTGCAATGGAAGAGCTGCTTTTGCAACATTCAGTATCAATCTATTATGATACCAGGTTTTGTAGTGTGGTTATGGATAATAATAGTATAGAAGCCATAATAATAGAGAACAAGGGAGGCAGAAGTGCTATCAGATGCAATGCTGTTGTAGATGCTACCGGGGATGCTGATGTTTGCTATATGGCAGGAGAGAAAACTATTTCTGTGGATACAAACAGAAGAGCAGGCTGGTTCTACTCCTATGATGGACAAAAAATTCAGCTGCATCAATTATCCGATCCCTTATACAAACCAACACCTCCTGGAAGCAGGACCTATGCCGGCGATAACTGGAAAGATGTGAATGCCTTAAATATAGACGCCAGGAAGTTTATAATAGATAAAATCCATGAATTAAGAAAAATTGAAGGAAATGAAAAAATATATCCCTTAATAATCCCTGCAATTCCTCAGTTTCGTATGACCAGAAGGCTGGATGGGCAAATTACAATGGATAAGCATCATGAAAGATATTATTTTAATGATACCATAGGGATGACCGGAGACTGGAGAAATAGAGGACCAATGTATTACATACCCTTTAGAAGCCTTATAGGGGCCAGGGTTAAAAATCTTATAACTGCGGGAAGATGTGTTTCCGCCTATGGAGATCTATGGGATATAATGAGGGTTATTCCACCCTGTGCAGTAACAGGACAGGCTGCAGGAACAGCCGCTGCCCTTTTGACCAGGGAAAACTATGATGATTTTAATTCTCTGGATATTAACAGACTCCAATCCCTATTAATAGAACAAGGAGTAATTATTAATGCTAACTAATTTAATAATTCAATTTGCAACCAATTCTATAATAAGTATATAATCAATATAGGGTACATTTAAAACTCATAGGCGGTGTTTATTATGATGGCAATGCATCAGAAGAATTTGGTTGAGCCAGATTTTCCTTTTATCCTAAAATTTGCTGATACTTTAGAATTTCCTCCCCATTGGCATGAGGAAATTGAAATGGTATACATGCTAGAAGGCAATATGCAGGTAGGGCTTAATAATAAGACGTATCTATTGGAGCCCAGGGACATATTATTGATTGGTCGTGGAAATGTACATTATTTTAATCCACCCGCTGAACCTAACCAATCGGTGATTATTCAGTTTGGCTTATCTTTATTCGGTTCTTTTTCATCAATTCTTCGGGATGGTCAATTTGTAAGGCCGCTACTGGGACTTTCCAAAAAGTTGGGTTCAAATATGGACAGGCAAACCCATATGGCCATAGAAAAGCAGATACTGGCTATGATAAAGGAGAATAAAGAGCAAAAAGAAGGATATCAAATGGCCTTAAAGGCACGGCTCTTTGATCTTATGGTAATAATGATTAGACAGGTACCCATGCAACATTTTTCTTCCCGGGAGAAAAACCGCCAGATCAGCCGCCTTAAAAGGTTGGACAGGGTTTTTGCCTACATAGACTCAAATTATGATAAAAATCTGACCCTTGATAAAGTAGCAGATATAGCAAATTATAGTCCATATCATTTTACACGGTTTTTTAAAGATACAACCGGTATGACATTAAATGAGTATTTAAATTCAGTAAGAGTGAAAAAAGCTGAGGAATATCTGTTGGATATGGATATTTCAATAACAGAGGCTGCATATATGTCCGGTTTTAACAGCATACAAACCTTTAACAGAGTCTTTAAGAAAATCAAAGGATGCACGCCTACTGAGTATAGAAAAAGAAGTGCATCTGATAGAAATAGCAATTTTTGAGAAGTGATAGGCAAGCAATGACCAGCTTTATATATTTTTTAAGTGTATAATTTAATAAATAAGAATTTATCCATAAAAGACAAAAAGAATATATCCCATTAGTAATAAATTAGCAATAAATAGGTTATAAAACCCAAAATGTATTATAAATCTGATTTTTAGTTAGTATGTTATTTGAAAAAAAGCAGTTCATAAGGCATTACAAAAAATACAAAAAGTGTGGTTAAAAGTTAATGAAGAGGTTTATAGGATAACCAGTGAAAATAACCAGAATGGTTCTATTATATTCAAAAAGCAGGTAAATGTCTGTTATTACATTCTAGTGTTAAAGAATTTGAAACATTAATGGAAAATCTATCATCTAGAGGCTTATATTTGTTAATAGAAGCAGATACTGAGGATGAGGCTGGAGAAGTCTTAAAGAGGGTAAATAAATTAACGCATGATTAATAAATAAAACTAAAAACAAAAAAAGGAGGATATGCAATGGGTGAAATCTTCAAAAACATTCCCAAGATACAATATGAAGGACCATCAAGTAAAAATCCCTTGGCATTTAAGTTCTATGACGCTGACAGGGAGATTATGGGTAAACCCATGAAAGAACATCTTCGTTTTTCCATGGCATGGTGGCACACTCTATGTGCAACAGGTGCAGATATGTTTGGAGTAGGTACCGCAGATAAAAGCTTTGGCGCAGAAGTTGGCACAATGGAGCATGCAAAGGCCAAAGTAGACGCAGGCTTTGAATTGATGGACAAATTGGGTATAGAGTATTTCTGTTTCCATGACGTGGATTTGGTGCCTGAAGCTGATACAATAGCTGAAACCAATGCCCGCCTAGACGAGATTACTGACTATATTAAAGAGAAAATGGATGCTACAGGCAAAAAACTCCTTTGGGGTACAGCAAACCTATTTAGCAACCCAATATACATGAATGGTGCTGGAAGTACCAATTCAGCAGATGTATACTGTTTTGCTGCTGCCCAGGTTAAAAAAGCCCTGGACATAACAGTAAAATTAGGAGGAAAAGGCTATGTATTCTGGGGCGGTAGAGAAGGCTATGAAACCCTGCTAAACACTGACATGAAATTCGAACTGGATAATATAGCAAGGCTGATGAAGATGGCAGTAGATTATGGACGCAGTATTGGATTTGATGGAGATTTCTATATCGAACCTAAACCCAAAGAGCCAACTAAACATCAATATGATTTTGATGCAGCCGCAGCAATCGCTTTTCTAAAGGAGTACGGACTTGATAAAGATTTCAAGCTAAATATTGAGGCAAATCATGCCACACTGGCAGGGCATACTTTCCAGCATGAGCTTAGGGTTAGTGCTATACATGGTATGCTAGGCAGCATTGATGCCAATCAGGGCGATTTACTGTTGGGATGGGATACAGATCACTTCCCCTTTGACGTATATGAGGCAACCATGTGCATGTATGAAGTTTTGAAGGCTGGAGGGCTAAAAAATGGAGGACTTAACTTTGACGCCAAGAACCGCCGTCCAAGCTACACTGCCGAGGATATGTTCTATGGATTTATCCTGGGTATGGATACCTTTGCCCTAGGTCTAATTAAAGCTGCGGCCTTAATAGAAGATGGCAGAATTGATGAGTTTGTAAAAGAGAGATATTCCAGCTTTAACAGCGGTATTGGAGCTAAAATAGTAAAAGGCGAGACAAATTTAGCTGAGTTAGCCGAATACGCCGAAAAATTAGGTGCACCAGAACTACCCGGATCTGGCAGACAGGAGTATTTAGAGAGTATTATAAACAGCGTCCTCTTTGGCTAACTGTATTGGTGAAAGGGACATAAACTGTTTGGGGGGGATTTTATGTACTTTATTGGAATAGATTTAGGTACATCGGCCGTAAAACTGTTGCTTATGGACCAGGATGGGGTAATCAAAAAAAGTGTATCAAGGGACTACCCCATCATCTTTCCCAGGACTGGGTGGTCTGAACAAAATCCGGAAGACTGGTACGAGCAAACAAAGGATGGACTTAAAGAACTATTATCTGATATAGACAAAGACGAGGTGGCAGGTATAGGCTTTGGCGGTCAGATGCATGGCCTGGTAGTTTTAGACCAGGAGGATAAGGTGATTCGTCCAACCATCCTCTGGAATGATAACAGGACGGCTGCGGAGACAGAGTATTTAAACCAGGAGATTGGTAAGGATAAGCTGTCTGAGTATACGGCCAATATTGCCTTTGCTGGATTTACCGCACCAAAGATACTATGGATGAGAAAGCATGAGCCGGAAAACTTTAACCGTATATCCAAGATCATGCTGCCAAAGGACTATATAGCCTATAGGCTGACTGGAGTACATTGCACAGATCCTTCTGATGCATCGGGAACTCTTTTGTATGACGTTAAGAACAAGTGCTGGTCAAAAGAGATGATAGAAATCTGCGGGGTTGATGAGGAGCAATTACCTACAGTATACGAAAGTTTTGAGGTTGTAGGAACCATCAAAGAAGAAGTCGCTGAGGAATTAGGCCTTAGTAAAGATGTAAAAGTTGTAGCAGGAGCAGGAGACAATGCTGCAGCTGCTGTTGGAACCGGAACCGTTGGTGAAGGCAAGTGCAATGTTTCCCTGGGTACTTCCGGAACCATATTTATATCCAGCCGCAGCTTTGGGGTGGACAAAAACAATGCTCTTCACTCCTTCGCTCATGCTGATGGCAACTATCATCTCATGGGAGTTGTCCTTAGTGCTGCATCCTGCAACAAATGGTGGATGGAAGATATACTAAAGACCACTGACTTTGCAGGGGAACAGAAGAACATCAAAAATCTAGGCAAAAACCAGGTATACTTCCTTCCCTATCTCATGGGCGAGCGTTCTCCTCACAACGATCCCAATGCAAGGGGTACTTTTATCGGTATGACCATGGATACAAGCAGAGAGGATATGACCCAGGCAATGATGGAAGGTGTAGCCTTTGGCATTAGGGATTCCTACGAGATTGCAAAATCCCTGGGCATAAAGGTGGAGCGAACCAAAATGTGCGGAGGCGGGGCAAAAAGCCCTCTGTGGAGAAGGATACTGGCTAATGTTCTTAATCTAAAGGTAGATATTCTGGAAGCCGAGGAAGGGCCAGCCCTTGGAGGTGCAATGTTAGCGGCAGTTGGCTGTGGTGTATACAGCTCAGTAGAAGAGATTGCACAAAAGTTGGTAAAGGTCAAAGAAACAGTAGAACCAGATCCCGAAATTGTAGATTTATATAATCAAAGATATGAGATATTTAAGAGTATCTATCCAACCTTAAAGGGTCTCTTTGAAGATATGAGGATAGATTAAAACATATATAAATTTAGGAGGGGAATCATCATGAGTAAAAAAGCTTTAATTGTACGCGGGGGTTGGGATGGTCATGAACCGGTACAGGTATCTGAGCTCTTTAAAAGGATTTTAGAGGAATCAGATTTTGAGGTTGAAATTTCCGAAACCTTAGACGCATTCCTGGATAAGGAGAAATTATTAACTCTTGATCTAATTATTCCTATATGGACCATGGGAGAGATTACCCCTGATCAGATGTGGCCTGTTATTGAGGCTGTAGCGGCAGGGGTAGGGCTTGCTGGCTGTCATGGAGGAATGTGTGATGCTTTTAGAACCAGTGTACAATGGCAGTTTATGACCGGCGGAAACTGGGTATCCCATCCCGGTGGCGATGGAGTAGAGCATGTTATAAACATCAAGAGAGGCTCCAGCCCAATAGTTGAGGGTATTGAAGACTTTACAGTAAAGACTGAGCAGTATTATCTACATGTTGATCCTGCCATAGAAGTATTGGCCACCACCCGTTTTCCTGTAGTGGATGGACCTCATGCTGCTAATGGTGCAGTAGATGTACCTCAGATCTGGACAAAGAAATGGGGTGCAGGAAGGGTCTTCTATAACGCCTTAGGCCACCATGCAGATGTTTTGGAGAAAGATCCTTTGCCAGAAATTATGCGTAGAGGATTTTTATGGGCAGCAGAGGGCAAAGAGATTGCCAAAAAACAAGGTACAAAAACCTATGAAAACCTTAGAAGAATGTTTTAGTGGGTGATATAGATGAGTAAGGTAAAAGTTGGCATTATTGGCTGTGGGAATATTAGTGATATATATCTAAAAAACTGTACCCAGGTTTTTGACAATCTGGAAGTTGTATCATGTGCTGATCTTATCCGTGAAAGAGCGGAGCAAAAGGCTGAGGAGTATAATATAAAGGCTTGTTCAGTTGAGGAACTTCTAAGTGATCCGGAAATTGAAATAGTAATAAATCTTACCATACCTAAAGCACACGCAGAGGTTTGTCTGGCTGCTTTGGAGGCTGGAAAACATGTATATGTAGAAAAACCACTGGCTATAACCCGTGAGGATGGCAAGAAGATTTTAGAGACTGCCAAGGAAAAGGGCTTGCTGGTGGGAGGCGCACCTGATACCTTCCTTGGTGCAGGGCTTCAAACCTGTAGAAAGCTCATTGAGGATGGCTGGATTGGTCAGCCCATAGGTGCCACTGCTTTTATGGTAAACCATGGACATGAGAGCTGGCATCCTGACCCTGAGTTTTATTACAAGGTAGGGGGAGGCCCCATGTTTGATATGGGACCTTACTATCTAACTGCTCTAATATCCCTCATGGGACCTATAAAAAGGGTTACCGGCTCTGCCAGAATAACTTTCCCGGAACGACTAATTACCAGTGAACCTAAATACGGTACCAAGATTTCTGTAGATGTGCCTACCCATGTTGCTGGTATAATGGATTTTGAATCTGGTGCCATTGGTACTATATTGACCAGCTTTGATGTATGGGGTTCACAGCTGCCAAGGATCGAAGTTTATGGAACTACAGGCAGCATGATAGTACCTGATCCAAATACCTTCGGTGGTCCAGTATTAATTAAGAGAGCAGGGGATAAGGACTGGATCGAGATGCCACTGTCCCATGGCTATGCTGAAAACAGCCGGGGGCTGGGAGTTTCAGATATGGCCAGAGCTCTTAGGGAAGGCGGATTACATAGAGCCAATGGAGATATGCTATATCATGTCTTAGATGTAATGCATGGGTTCCATGATGCATCCAACCAAGGAAAACACATTGAACTGGAGAGTACCTGCAAACAACCTGAACCCTTGCCAATCTCAGATCCAAATGAATTATAATATGAACTTATAATGGGCTACAGGCAGTAGCCCATTATATATAGAATCCTTATTAAATAATACATTATTAACAGGCGATACAATGAATTTGCCATAATAGTTAATACTGTTCCTTAAAATCTTGAAATATTAAGATTTAATAGAGGAGGATAGAGAATGAGTGAAAGGATTACAACCCAGGAAGCTGAAAAAAGGGCACGGGAGTTAGTAGAGCAGATGACCATAGAAGAAAGGGCATCACAGCTTAGATACAATGCACCTGCCATAGAAAGGCTTAATATTCCAGCTTATAACTGGTGGAATGAGGCCCTGCATGGTGTGGCAAGAGGCGGCACTGCTACCATGTTTCCACAGGCAATAGGTATGGCGGCCATGTTCGATGATGAATTTCTGCAGAAAATAGCTGATATTATTTCCACAGAGGGACGGGCTAAATATAACGAGGCAGTAAAACATGGAGATCACGACATATATAAAGGCCTAACTTTCTGGTCTCCCAATATTAATATTTTCAGGGATCCCAGATGGGGCAGGGGTCATGAAACCTATGGTGAGGATCCATATTTGACAGGCAGGCTGGGAGTTGCATTTATTAAAGGCCTGCAGGGTGAAGGGAAATATCTTAAGGCAGCAGCCTGTGCCAAGCACTATGCAGTTCACAGTGGACCTGAATCCCTTAGGCATGAATTTGATGCCATAGCCAGTCAAAAGGATATGTGGGAAACATATCTTCCTGCCTTTGAAGAATGCGTGGTAGAAGGCAAGGTGGAAAGCGTTATGGGAGCTTATAACAGGACAAATGGAGAACCTTGCTGTGGAAGTTATACTTTACTTCAGGATATATTGAGAGAAAAATGGAAGTTTGAAGGCCATGTGGTTTCTGATTGCTGGGCTATACGGGATTTCCATACCAGGCATTTTGTAACTTCTACTGCACCAGAATCCGCTGCGCTGGCCCTAAAGGCCGGATGTGACCTAAACTGCGGCAATACCTATCTACATATGCTCCAGGCCCTTGAAGAAAACCTGATAACAGAGGAGGATATAACCAGAGCTGCTGTAAGACTTTTTACAACCAGAATTAAGCTGGGTATGTTTGATGAATGTGAATATGACAATATCCCCTATTCAGTAGTAGATTGTAAAGAGCATAATGAGGTGGCTCTGGAGGCTGCAAGAAAGAGTTTAGTTCTGCTAAAGAATGATGGCATACTGCCCCTTAATAAGGATAAGATCAAGTCCATAGGAGTTATCGGCCCCAATGCCAACAGTCGTCTGGCCCTGAAAGGCAATTATTACGGAACTCCTTCCAGGTATATAACCATTCTGGAAGGGATACAGGACTATGTTGAAGATGATGATATCCGTGTCTATTACTCTGAAGGCTGTCATCTCTATGAGGACAGGGTAGAGCCTCTGGCTCAAAAACATGACAGGATAGCAGAAGCCTTAACTGTAGCCGAGCATAGTGATGTTGTCATACTTTGCTTAGGTCTGGATGAAACACTGGAAGGCGAAGAAGGGGATACAGGAAACTTTTCTGCATCCGGAGATAAGAAAGATTTAAATCTTCCACAAGTACAGCAAAATCTCCTGGAAAAGGTAGTGGCTGTAGGAAAACCCACCATCCTTCTATTATCTACAGGTAGTGCCATGGGTATAAACTTTGCTGATGAAAAATGTAATGCCATAATCCAGACCTGGTATCCTGGAGCAAGAGGTGGACAGGCGGTTGCAGAGTGTCTCTTTGGAGGCTTCTCACCTGCCGGTAAATTGCCTGTAACATTCTATAGAAATGTGGATGACCTTCCTGAGTTTACTGATTATACCATGAAGGGAAGGACCTACCGCTATATAGAAACAGAGCCTCTTTATCCCTTCGGATATGGTATGACTTACAGTAAAGTTAGATTAAGCAACCTAAAAGTATTAAATGAGGTTACAAAGGATTCTGATATTGAGGTGTCGGTGGAAATTGAAAATATAGGCGATTATGATACCGATGAAGTAGTACAGTTCTATATTAAAGACAATAAGTCAAAATTTGCAGTTCCAAATCATAGCCTATGCGGCTTTAAACGGATCCATCTAAAGAAGGGTGAAAGCAAGGTGGTAGAGTTTACAATTAGAAATAAGGCTATGACCATAGTGGATGATGAAGGGAATAGATATATCGACAGCGACTGCTTTACCCTTTTCGCAGGAGTAAGCCAGCCAGACAAGAGAAGCTTAGAACTTACAGGAGTTGAAACCCTTTCTATTGATATAAATATATAACAGACTATAAAATAGAAAATAGACTGTAGAATTATAGGCTTTAATAAATTGAATAGGGTTCTTGTTGCAATATGAGCAATGAGAACCTTTTTTTCTTTTTGGGTAATTAAAGGAGTGTATACAAACTATGTAGAATAATTATTATAAAGAATAAGTTTAATAAATTACTGTTTTGATATCATATTGTTCTTGCTATCTATTATGAATGCTATTTATATAAATAAGTGAATGATATAATACGTTGGTTTTAATTAACGAAAAATTCAAAATATTAGGGCTTCATCCCAAGTGCGTTTAATAAGGCCTGAATAAAAAAAGGGAATTTGCTTATGTAGCGGTCATATCTTTAATTATAATAAAACAAAAGGATGGGTGACTATGAAGAAAAGATTTAGCAAATGGTCAGGAATAAAGAAAGGGAGTTTTGCCTACTTCTTTATAATGTTTTTCTTATTATTATATTGTCCCATTTTTTTATTAGGCGCAGCATACTATAATAAGCTAGATAAGCAAATAGAAAATGAAGTGACACATTATTACAGTGGGCTTTTACAAAATATAGGCTCTGACATTGATATGCGGATTGATGACCTAAATACCTTGGCGGTTAAGTTAGCAAATTCATCCTGGATTCGTAAACTTACTTATATGCAAAATAATAAAATAGACAGCAAAAGAGTTAGTGTTACCGAAATAACAAATTATGTTGAGGAACTACGTACATATGAAGTCTTAAATCCTTTTGTTGTTGGTTTGTCAGTACTATTTTTAGACAAAAATTATGTCATATCCTCTCATGGAGTTAGCTCAGGAGATATTTTTTATAACGAAGTATTTGAATGCCAGGATTTTAAATATCAGGATATCATTGATATTGCTCAAGAAATTTACGGGAATGAAATCTATTATACTAAGAATTTAAATGTCAATACTCTTATTAGAGGAGGCCAAAGGGCTGGTGAGACCCTTATTTATATTTCTCCATTAAACCATAATAGGTTTAATAAATCCATGATGATTGCTCATATTCCAATATCGAACATTGAAAAAACTATTAAAGGAAGAATTGAAACCTCTCCCTGTTCTGTGACTTTGTATGATAAAGATAATCAAAGTATAATGCATATATTAAGTGGTGAAGCTGTTCATAATATTGCAAAGGAACTAACATATGTATCGCCCGTTAATGGTTGGCAGTATAAGATGAACATACCAACAAGCGCATACAATCATGCTAAACACAATATTAGGATAGGTGTATCCATCATTTCTCTCCTTGTACTGATTATTATAGTTCTAATAGCCTACTATCTATCATCTAATCAAGTAGCACCATTAAGAGAGATGTGCAGGTCTTTGGGATATTATCCCAATGACTGGATGAACAATCAGGAAATTAATTATTATCAGTTAAAGACCTTGATATCAACCACAGTTGCCAATGAAGAATTATTAAAAGAACAAAATGAAAGGTTAAAGCTTTCAATTAGAAATGGAGTTTTACTTAAAATTCTTTACGGAATTTCTATAGACAATGAGATGCAAATGCTTATAAAAGGGAATAAGTCTCTGTTTCAATTTGATTATTATACTTTATGTTTAAAGGAAGAAGTTATGAAACTGGGAAGTCCTGAAGGTGGATTGGAGTTTATTGCAGGAATATATCCTCCTACTCCACCGGAGAATGTAGAGGCTCTGTGCAAGTCCCTAATAAAATACCAACGGTACTGGTGGGAATAATAACCAGACTCAATACAAGAAAAAAGGTGATCTCATATGAATTCAAGGGAGCGTTTATTAAGAGTATTAGAAAGAAAACCTGTGGATAGAGTACCCATTTCTACCTATGAACTATGTGGATATAATTCCTTGGCATTTGAAAATAATGAGCCCTCTTACAAGAGGTTAATGGATTTTATACGAGAATATACTGATTGTGTATGTATGTGGAATCCTGCATCTAACCAGAATTTAGCTCTTTCATCATACCCGGTTGAAGTTACCAGGGATAGATATAGAAAAGATAATTACTTGGTAATAAGAGAAGTTTTCCATACCCCAAAGGGGGATCTTAGCAGAACTATACAGATATTTGATAATGTTCATACACAATGGACTACTGAACATTTGTGTAAGGATATTGATGATGTAGATGCCTACCTGTCAGTTCCTTATGAGAAGGTCACATATGATTATAGTGATTATGAGAGGATTAAATCAGAGGTAGGCCAGCGTGGAATTATTATGGCATCCGTTGCCGATCCTGTATGTACAGCAATGGAATTAATGGAGTTTGGTCAGGCTACAGTTTGGGCTCTTACAGAAACAGATCATTTTAAAAAAGCTTTGGAAGAAATACATTATAGAACCATGACAAATCTGGAGTCAATGTTAAGGAGTGGTGTGGTAGACTTATACCGCATTGTGGGACCAGAATATATGACACCACCCTATTTACCACCAGTTTATTTCCAATGGTTTGTATACCCTTATGTAAAAGAGATGACACAGCTGATCCAAAGCTATGGTGGCAAGGTCAGAATCCATTCCCATGGCAGAATAGAAAAGGTATTGGATATGATAGGAGAAACTGGAGCAGACGCCATTGATCCATGCGAGGGGCCACCTGATGGTGACATAACTTTGGCTGAGGTTAAGAAGCGTATTGGCAGCAAAATGTGTATATTTGGAAATATACAGTTAAAGTTACTTGAAAACGGAACCAGGGATGAAGTATACCAACAGGTGAAAGAATGTATGGAGGCAGCAAAGGATGGTGGAGGATACGTTATTATGCCCACAGCTAGTCCCATAAATGTACCCCTTTCACCCAAAACTGAAGAAAACTATATAACTTTCATTGAGGCTGCTTTAGAGTTAGGAAAGTATTAACTGCTAATTAACTAATATCTATTCAACTTAAACTATTTTTTTAATTCAATAATATAGGCTGATTTGGGGCACGGGAGGTCTTGACATTGACTCAATTAGAATTATTTAAGGCAACGATTGCACATGAAGAACATGATCAATTTCTTTTTTATGCAAATTTTACACCGGAATTGGAAAGAAGAATAAGGACTGAATTAAATATAGATGATGGCATAAGCCTAAGAAAATATTTTGCTATGTATGCACCGGTTGAAGTTAATATGGAACCTGCATCTGATATTGAGCCACCTGATTTTAGTCCCTATTTTTCAGATATAGAAATCCCTGATAATGCATATATAAACGGATTAGGGGTATTGGAGATACCAGGTAGTATGTATCACTTTACCCGCTATATCAGCCCTCTTAGAAATGCATCATCATTAAAGGATATTGAAGATTTTCCATATCCAAACGTGGAAGGCTATACCCATAAGAATATGAAAGAAAAGGTGGAAAAAGCTCATCATGAGGGTCTTGTTACATGCTGCAGTCTGACCCATATGTATGAGGATGCATGGCAAATTCGAGGTTATCAGGAATTTTTAATGGATATGATAAGTAATCAGGAAATCTGCCATTTTATATTGGATAAAATTATGGAGAGAAATCTAAAAAAGGCTATAGCTGCAGCTAAAGCCGGGGTTGATATATTAGTTACTGGTGATGATGTGGCCAATCAGAGAGATTTGATGTTTTCTCCAGAGTTATGGCGTAAATTTATTAAGTGCAGATGGGCGACAGTGTACCAGGCTGCAAAAAAGATTAAGCCCGATATACAAATTTGGTATCACAGTGATGGCAATATATGGGATATAATACCTGAGCTAATAGAGATCGGTGTAACCATTTTAAACCCGGTGCAACCGGAATGTCTGGACATAAAAAGTGTTAAAGAGGAATTTGGGAAATATATAGTAATAGATGGTACTATTGGTACCCAATCTACAATGCCCTTTGGAACACCTGATGAGGTCAGGGAGGTTATTAAAGCCAGAAAAAGGGAGATAGGCTATGATGGTGCCTTGATTCTTTCGCCAACTCATGTATTGGAACCTGAAGTGCCAATAGAAAATATCATGGCTTTTATTGAGGAAGCATAGATAATCATGTTCCTTTTCATTTGTAATCACTGCCAAAAGTAATGGATTCTTTATTGAAATTTCTTGTATGAGTTTTCTTTTCAGATTATCCTTGGTTATAGGAAACTTTACAGGCTGCTTTGTTGGTCAATAAAAAGCACCATCCCTAGGGAAAGGTGCTTTTCAATCTTACTCTAATTCATCATCCTCTTCATCGCCGTACAGAGCCTCTACAGCCTGTATAAGTGATTCCATTTTCTCATCTTCGACGGGATGAAATTCTTCCATATCTCCATTTATCACTACCTTCATTATGTAGAGATCTCTTTCATGGCAGTCGCAACTATCACAACCACAATCATCATCTAAAGGGGTTAGCAGTGCATACTCTTCATCATCATGGTAGAAATAATCAAGAATTTCCATCTCAATTTCCTCATCATTATCATCTAAGAGGACTAATATATCCCTATCTTCCACAAGAGGACACCTCCCTGTCCTTGTCAATTTAATTATGATTTCATTGTACCCTAATTGGTACCGGGTAGCAATAATAATTTAAAATTATTATTCTCAATATTATTTTTTGTTATCCTTGTTATTATCTTCAGCTTTCTTTGCTAAATGAGCCAGGAAAAATCCGCCCACAGCAAATAATACCACTGCTGCTAAAACAGCGATTTCATCAGGAGCCATGGATGTTCACCTCCTTTTTCTTAGCTAGGCAAGTGAAAATGCATCCTTATATCGGCTCCCGTGGAAGTGGGCTAATATCAAATATCTTATTTTCACCCTGTTGTCAGTTAGGTTTAGTTGACTAACATAAGATTTAAAATAAGATATATTACATGATGGGCAAACCTTTATAAAAGGATGGGTCTGATAGAACCCTTCAACTAAAGGTTTGTTTTGCTTTGTTTCTTCTGATATATAATAGTCATATTCAAAAAGGGGAGAGGTCAGCATGGGATTTGCTTCTATATTACTGATATCCACTGTCCATATTGGCCAAAGGGAAGGCATAACCAGGCTAATTAGAATCAGGCTAATTAGGCAGACCATAATAGATATGGTAAAGACCATCTTATAGAATCTTTTTATAGACATAGCCCAATTCCCCCCTTCAACCGCCTGATTACATGGATATTATACTCTATATCGAAGATGATGTTCAATCATTATCACTATGGGAATATAGTGTTCGCCTCCAAATCAGTGATAAAGTGAAGATTCAAGAGCATATTTTTTAATATCATCTTTGTGAAAATTATGATATAATTAAGTATAAATTTATAGTATGAAAACCTAGGGGGTTAAGTAGTGGATAATAAGTTATATCGATCAAGAAATCAAAAGATGCTGGCAGGTGTATGCGGTGGTATAGCAGAATATTTCAATATCGATGCTACATTAATAAGGCTAATATGGGCAGTGGTTTCCATACCCTCTTTTGGAACTGGAATTTTAATATATATTATAGCAGCCATAATAATACCGGAAAGACCCTATGGCCAGCAGTATAATGCCGATTTTATTGATGTTACTCAGTCTATGGATAAAACCAAGGTTATGGTTATTGTAGGGACCGTCTTAATATTAATTGGAATAATAGCCCTTATAAGCGGTTTGTTTCCCTTTTTGTGGCGTATACTTAAAAATGCTTTCTGGCCCTTGCTTATAATCATTATTGGCATTGTTATAATTTATTCTTCATGGAAGAACAGGGAAGGCAATTAATTGGCATTAAACTGAAAAAAATCTTAACAATAATTACCTGATATCTGGAAAATGGCAGTGGTATCATTTGTTACTGCTATTTTCTTTTATTTTGGTTAAAATAGCATTGCAGATATATTGTACAAATTTTGATGTTTTCCGACAAAATTAGTGGGGTATAAATATTACCTAAGGGTCCCCCTGGTTTACAAGAATATAAGGGCTTTTACAAAGCCTTTAGAAAATATTGCAAAATAGACAGACAAGGAGATGATTTGATGGATGCATGGAGAGATTTCTCCGACGGATATTGGAAAACTGAGATAGATGTAAGGGAGTTTATTCAGCAAAATTATAAGCCCTATGAAGGGGACGACTCCTTTTTAGCAGGACCTACTGAAAGAACTAAAAAGCTGTGGGAAAAGACTTCTCAGTTGTTGCAGGAAGAGAACAAGAGAAACGGAACTCTTGATATAGATACCGAAACCGTATCTACTATTACTTCTCATGGACCTGGTTATATTGACAGGGATCTGGAGATTATTGTAGGACTTCAGACCGATGAGCCTCTAAAGAGAGCTATCATGCCCTTTGGTGGCATACGTATGGTAAAAAACGCATGTGAGGCATATGGATACAAGCTGGATCCTAAAGTGGAAAAGGTATTCACAGAGTATCGCAAGACTCACAACCAGGGAGTTTTCGATGCTTATACCCCTGAAATAAGAAAGGCTAGAAGTGCCGGTATTATCACCGGACTACCAGATGCCTATGGCAGGGGTAGAATAATAGGCGATTACCGTAGGGTTCCTCTATATGGTGTAGACCGCTTGATACAGGAGAAGAAAAGGCAGATGGGCCTCCTTGAAACGGCCTGGATGGAGGATGAAATCATCAGGCAGCGGGAGGAAACCACAGAGCAGATAAGGGCTCTGGAAGCTTTAAAGATTATGGCTCAAAGCTATGGGTATGACATTTCCAAGCCTGCAAGGAACGCTTTTGAAGCTGTACAGTGGCTATACTTTGCATTTTTAGGTGCAGTAAAGGAACAAAACGGTGCAGCAATGAGTCTGGGAAGGGTATCCACATTCTTAGACATCTACATTGAAAGAGATATGGCAGAGGGCACCCTAACCGAAGAGGAAGCACAAGAGTTAATAGATCAGTTTGTTATAAAGTTAAGATTGGTACGCTTTTTGAGAACACCGGAATATAATGAACTATTCAGTGGTGATCCTACCTGGGTAACAGAGGCCATTGGTGGCATGAGCGTAGACGGCAGGACCCTGGTGACTAAAAACTCTTACAGATTCCTTCATACCCTGACCAATTTAGGACCTGCACCAGAACCTAATATGACTGTATTATGGTCTCTGTCCATGCCTGAAAACTTTAAGAAGTTCTGTGCCAAGATGTCTATAAAGACCAGCTCAATCCAATATGAAAACGACGATTTAATGAGACCCATGTGGGGCGATGATTACTCCATTGCCTGCTGTGTATCCGCTATGAGAACGGGTAAGCAAATGCAGTTCTTTGGAGCTCGGGCAAACCTGGCCAAGGCACTGCTGTATGCTATAAACGGCGGAAGAGATGAAATATCAGGAGTACAGGTTACACCCCAATTTAAGCCCATTACCTCAGAGTACTTGGATTATGATGAGGTTATGGAGAGATTCGATCAGATTATGGAATGGCTGGCAAGGGTCTATATTAACGCCCTTAATATAATCCATTATATGCATGACAAATACTGCTACGAAGCCTTGGAGATGGCACTTCATGATATGGAAGTACTTAGAACCATGGCCTGTGGTATAGCAGGCTTGTCGGTAGTGGTGGATTCTCTAAGTGCTATAAAATATGCCAAGGTTAAGCCTATTCGAAATGAGGAAGGCTTGGTCATAGATTTTGAGATTGATGGGGAATTCCCCATGTTTGGAAACAACGACCAAAGGGTAGACCATATTGCTGTTTCTCTGGTGGAGAACTTTATGAGAAAGCTGAGAAAGCAAAAGACCTATAGAAATAGCATACCTACTTTGTCTATCCTGACCATTACCTCCAATGTGGTATATGGTAAAAAGACTGGAAATACCCCTGATGGAAGAAAGGCTGGAGAGCCCTTTGCACCCGGTGCAAATCCTATGCATGGCAGGGATAAAAAGGGAGCTATTGCCTCACTTAGCTCAGTGGCAAAACTTCCCTACAGGTATGCTGAGGACGGTATATCCTATACCTTCTCCATAGTACCAAAAGCCCTGGGCCGTGATACGGAATCCAGGATCAGCAACCTGGTGGCCATGATGGACGGTTATTTCCATAAGATGGGACATCATATGAATGTTAACGTATTTGAGAGGGAAACCCTATTGGATGCCATGGAGCACCCAGAGAAATATCCTCAGCTTACCATTCGGGTGTCCGGATATGCTGTTAACTTTATAAAACTAACCAGAGAGCAACAGGAGGATGTTATTAGGAGAACATTCTTTGAAGGGGTTTGATAACAAAAATGAGCATAAAGGGTAGAATACACTCCATCGAGACCATGGGTACAGTGGACGGTCCAGGCATAAGGTACGTTGTCTTTATGCAGGGCTGTCCTCTGAGGTGTATTTTCTGTCACAACAGAGATGCCTGGGATCCCAAGGCAGGCAGAGAAGTTACCGTGGATGAACTGGTGGAGGATATAAGTAAATATAGATATTTCTTAGAACGCTCTGGAGGAGGAGTCACAGCCACAGGTGGCGATCCTGTACTGCAGGCTGAGTTTACCAAAGAGCTGTTTGCCAGAGTCCGGGAAATGGGTCTTAATACCACCATGGATACATCAGGTTTTGTAGATGTAGACAAGGTGGGGGATCTTTTAGAGGTTACTGATCTGGTACTGCTGAGTATAAAGCATGTAGTAGAGGAAAAACATCGGCTGATAACAGGAGTAGGAACCCGCAAGATACTGACCTTTTTAGACCATCTTAGGGAAATAGGTAAACCGGTATGGATCAGGTACGTTATAATTCCCGGCTACACCGATGATCCCAAAGATTTGGAGCGCCTGGCTATAATGCTTCAGGACTATCCCAATATAGAGCTGGTGGAAATTCTTCCTTATCACGATATGGGAGCCTATAAGTGGGAGGAGCTGGGTTACGAATACCCCTTAAAGGGAGTCCCGGTACCTGGCAGTGAGGAAGTAGACAAGGCCAAGGAAGTCTTTGCAAAGCGGGGGCTGCCTCTAAAGCTAAAGACAACTGAATAAAAATAACAGCAGTGGAGAGGGTACTCCATTGCTGATAAACATAAAACGGTAGGCTGTTTAGCCTACCGCTTTGTTTTTGGGTTGATTTACCATTTCCAACCTTTTAGTATGTTTATGCTTCTGTTTTTCTGGAAGTATCTCAACTGATTTCTAAGGAAGGGCATAAGATAATAGTCCACTCCAAAGGCTCTACCTGCACCTGCAAACATAGAAAAGGATGCGGCAATCCACCAAAGATCGGGAAGTCCGTTGGTCTGAGGCAGGCCTGCTCCCAGAGCAAAGTTAATATGCATACCAATGGATACTATGGCCGCAATAAAGGTAAAGAAACCAAATATAAAGGCAAGGCCCAGGCCAATTTCGGTAATAACGATAAGTTTCTGGAAGAGCAATGCGTTGGGCATAATTATGTTCTCCGCAATAGCTACATACCAGCCTGGGGAATTTGGTCCTACAAGGGGAGTAATGGAAGCTGATGATGTAGCATCTGTGGCCCCTGAAAGGCCTATGAGTACCCAATCGCCCAGCCAGTCGGACTGTATCTTTTGGATACCCGATACCAGCCACATAACTCCCAGCCAGATACGCAAGGGTACCAGCCAGAAGGTAAAGTTTCTTCGTCCTACATGTCCTATTCCAGTCTCTACAAACCAGTTATATTTTCTGGTCTTATGGAAGAACTGATGGTTCAGATACTCCCATATAAGCTCCAGTCCTCCAATGCCAAAGAGATAATGCATGTTTACCATATGCTTTATAATAGTCGCCGGCAGTCCCGACAAGAAAGGCATACCTGATAGCTGTGCTACAGCAAAGAAGGAACCTACTGAAACCATGACTCCATGGAGTTTGGCTTCCAGCTTTTTCTTGTCCCTGCCCTTTATATCGGCAGCTATGTTATAGGCTGCACAATCAGCGGATTGAATGGCTGTCTCTACCAGGGGTGGCAACACCTTTCCGTCCTTATCCTGAAACTCCATATTATCGCCTATAGCATATACATATGGATATTCTTTGGTCTGGAGATAGTCATTAACCACTATCCTATCCCTGGCACCCAGAGAGATGCCTAGTTCCTTGACAAAGCCTTTAGCCTTGACACCGCCTGTCCATATTACAGTTCGGGTAGGAATGACTTGGTCCTCCCCAACGGTCATGGTATTAGGAGAAACAGCGGTAATAGGAGAGTTGGTCAAAACTTCTACGCCCTTTTTCTTAAGATATTTCTCCACCTTTGCAACTAGCTTAGGATCTAATATAGGACAAAGGTTGGGAAGGGCTTCAACCTGAACCAGGCGAATATCCTCTTTTGGAACATTGTATTGTTTGCACAGGGTGTTTGTCCATTCGATAAGCTCACCCATCATTTCTACACCGGTAAATCCGCCACCGCCTACCACAAAGGTTAAAAGCTCCTTACGCTTATCAGGATCTTTCTCTTCCACAGCCTGCTGGAACATATGGATAATGTGATCGTAGATCTTTACAGCGTCAGACAGGGACCATAAAGTGAAAGCATTTTCCTCCATGCCCTCAATGTTGAAATAAGCCGGCTCACTACCAATACCAAGGATGAGATAATCGAAATCATACTCATGGTTTTTGGAATAAAGTTTTCGGTCCTTTAAATCTGCCTTTACAATCTGGTCCTGAACAAATTGAACCTTGGTATATTCCAAAACGTGTTCGATTGATACCTTAACCCCATTGGGTTCAACACGATTGCCTGCCACTTCATGAAGCTCGGTAAGCAAAGTATGGTAGTTATTCTGATCTATAAGCATTATTTCAACGTCGTCATGTTTTCTAAGCTGCTTATTAAGGGTTTTGGCAGCTTGAAGGCCACCGTATCCCGCTCCCAGAATAACGATGCGTTTGGTCGACATGAATTTGTACCTCCTATATATAATATATAAAAATCAAGCCTATTTTATCACAAAAATCAGATATAATAAAGTAGCGTTTTTAATGGGCATAAGGTGATTATTTAAAGAAATTTAAGGAATAATATAAAATAATATGTTTTAAAAAAATAAAGTTGTTTATAAATAAAAACAATGGCGAAATGCCTTTTATTTGCTAATAATGCCTTATGAACAAATAAGAGCATTGTGATACAATTAGCAATGTCAATGAATGATTACAAATAAAGATGTAATCATTACAAACAATATTATTAGATAAAATAGGAGGTTCAATCTAATATGAAAAAACTACTCAGTGTTTTACTTATGGTGGTACTAGTTGTATCTGTATTCACTGCTTGTGCTGGAAGCAAAAACGATGGAGACACAACACAGCCCCCTGCAACTAATGATACAAACGATGCAGCAAATGATACTGCTGATAATGCTGGGGATGATGCTGCAAACGATGCAGATGACGCTCAGGACGATGCTGGCACAGATGCTGATGCCGGTCTAAAAGATGGTACTTATACAGCTGAACAAGATGAGTTCCACAATGGATGGAAAGATAAAGTAACCATCGAAGTTAAAGATGGTAAAATATCCAGTGTTGATTGGAACAGTGATGCTGAGGATGGGGGCAAGGATAAAAAGACCGCATCCAAAGATGGAGACTACGGTATGGTTGAAAAAGGTGGCGCTATAGCTGAATGGCATGAGCAAGCTGAGAAAGTTGAGACTTTCCTAGTAGAAAAGCAAGACGTAGACGCTATCGATGTTAAAGATGATGGTACAACAGATGCCGTAGCTGGTGTTACTATCAAGGTTAATGGATTTGTAGATTTAGTTAAGAAAGCATTAAGCGATGCAAAATAAGAAGGCTTAAGATAATTAAAGCACAAATCGGCCTGCCAATTGAGGCAGGCCTGTTTTTATGAAAAGCTAGCCTAAAAGCTTTGGCTGTGGTAATATATTAGGATATAGAACTATAATAATATATAATTGTATAAAGTTGGTGTTTACCATTGGAGAGGAATAAAATAAAAAGGTTTTTTGCTGTTTTAATTGTATTAATATTGGTATTATTTCTTGTTTCTGGCTGTATTTCAAATACCCAAGGGCAGCATGACAAGAGCTTTTTTGCCATGGATACAGTGATGACCTTCAGGGTTTACGGGGACAGGTCTGCCAAAAAAGCTATGAATAAGGCTATTGACAGAATCAAAGAGATAGAAAGTCATATGAGCTCTACCCATAAGGACAGCGATGTAGTCAAGATCAATAAAGCAGCAGGAGTAGAGCCTGTTAAGGTGCATGATGATACATTTTATGTAATAAAGAAGGCTGTGGAGTATGGAAAGCTTAGCAATGGCGCATTGGATATAACCATAAGGCCTATAGTAGAGCTGTGGGGTATTACATCGGACAAGCCCAGGGTGCCTTCCCAGGAAGAGATAGAGGAAAAGCTGGCTTTGGTGGACTATAATAAGGTTGTATTGGACGAGGATAAAAAGACTGTATTCCTGGAGAATGAGGGCATGGGTATAGATTTAGGCGCTATTGCCAAGGGGTTTGCAGCAGATGAGGCAGTTAGGATTCTGCGGGAGGCAGGTGTAGAAAGTGCGCTGCTAAACCTGGGAGGAAATGTAATCACCATAGGGTCCAATCCAGATGGAAGGCCCTGGAGAATAGGTATCCAGGATCCCAGAACTGAAGAGACAGGGCAACCCCATTTTACCATAGTCGGGGTGACAGATGCCACCGTTGTTAGTTCCGGGGATTATGAGAGATATATTGAAGAGGTTTATGAGAAAACAGGAGAGAGATACCATCATATCTTTGATCCCAGAACCGGGTATCCTGCTCAGGCGGGCTTGATAGCCTGTACCATTATTACCAGTTCATCTATTGATGCTGATGCCCTTTCTACTATACTTTTTGTTATGGGCAGGGAGGAAGGCCTAAAATTAATAGAAGGTCTTGATAATATAGAAGGTATAGCTGTTACTACGGATAAAGAAATCTACACAACAGAAGGTTTAAAGGCTAGCCTGATCCCTTCAAATGATAATTACAGGATAGTGGACTGATGGTCGTGGAGGAAATCGATGAAACCAAAGATCGGTGATATTTTTGTCTACGTTTTTATATTAGTTCTCATAGGTCTTAGTTTTTTGGGGCTTAAGACCATGGGTAGTAATCGAAATAACCTTTTGGTTCAAATTGAATTGGATGGGGAAGTTATAGATTCCGTGGAAATGTGGCAAGAAGAGCAAGAGGGAGAACTTAAGGAGATTAGAGTGGATACAGGACAGGGAAGATATAATATTGTTGGCATTTCCTCTCAAGGAGTGAGTGTAACAGAGGCTAATTGTCCTGATAAACTTTGCGTTCGTTCTCCTGTCATAAGGGAACCGGGTCAATCCATAGTATGTATTCCCCATAAATTAGTGGTTAGAATTATAGGAGAGAGTCAACGAGACAATGCTGTAGATGATACAGCCTCATAAGGTGGTAGGTTTGGGTCTATGACAAAAACAAGAAAGATAACTATACTGGCAATTATAATTTCCCAGGCTCTGGTTTTACATTATATAGAAAGCTTTATTCCAGTGTTGGCTCCAGGTGCAAAGCTGGGTCTGGCCAATATAATGACCATGGTAACCTTGGTGCTGTTTGGTTTTAAGGAAGCCTTGATAGTGGTTGTTATAAGATCTGTGCTAGGTCCTTTGCTGGGGGGTAGCGTAACTGGAATTTTATATAGCCTGTCAGGCGGTATATTAAGTGGATTTATAATGTCTGTTCTATATCTAAAGCTTGACATTTATTTCTCCCTTATGGGAATAAGTACAGCGGGGGCGGTATTTCATAATATAGGGCAGCTGTTAACGGCTTCATGGATATTCGGGACAATAGGAATTTTATATACCTATTTACCTGTTCTTATGTTGGCCGCTGTTGTAACTGGTTATTTTAATGGTTTGGTAACCAGGTATATACTAGGTTATCTTGAGAAAAAATTGGAGATAAGGAATTAGGGATACAGGTTATTGGAGGATTTAGTGATGAGGATCTGGAACGAGGGTTCGGATATCTACAATGAACTGATGGAAGTGGAAAAATATATACGCAAAGCATTAAAAACCAGACAGTCTATCCTGTCAAAAACCGTGCAGGAGCTACTTGATGCCGGTGGCAAAAGACTTAGACCGGCATTGGTTTTGCTGTCAGGTCAGTTTGGAGATTATAACAGGAAAAAGCTTATGCCTATTGCTGCGGGCATTGAAATACTTCATATGGCTACACTGGTTCATGATGATATAATAGATGATGCAGATATCCGACGGGGGATTCCCACTGTCCAGTCTAAATGGGGAAAGGATATGGCCGTATTTACCGGTGATTTTCTGTTAACCAGGTCCTTTTCTTTGATTACACAAAATGTGGAATTAGAAAATATGCATAAATTATCTAATGTGTTGAAAGCTATATGTGAAGGAGAGATAGATCAATACCAGCACAGATATAACTTGGATATTAGTGTCAATACTTATTTAAAGCGTATAGCAAGAAAAACAGCCTTGTTATTTTCTTTAAGTTGTAGAGTTGGAGCTGAGGAGTCCGGATGTTCATCCAGAGATACCTGGAATCTTTGGCAATTTGGAAAAAATGTAGGCATGGCCTTTCAAATAGTAGATGATATTTTGGATTTTGAGGGAGATACTGAGATAGTGGGTAAACCTTTAATGGCCGATTTTGCCAGTGGTGTGTTTACACTACCTGTTATTTATACTGCACAGGATCCCTACTATAAGAAAAAACTAAAGGGAATAGTTGAAACTGGACGGTTTACCCATGATGAACTCAAGTGTGTTCAAAGATGGGTTCAGGAGAGTGGGGCTATGGACTATTCCAAAAAGCTGGCGAATCGCTACATAACCAGGGCTATAAACAACCTAAAATCTCTGCCGGACATACCGGCCAGGGAGTATCTTGGGGATCTGGTAATGGAACTGGAAAAAAGAGAATATTAAGGCTCCATAATACGCATATATATTCCATGAATTAGTTATATTTATGAATTTTTTATGAATTATTTGTAAAATTGTCATATTTTTTGGTAATAAAGAAGGATACTACAAAAAATTGTCGTATACTATATTTAAAAGAATATATGATATGGCGTATATGGTTGGAGTTGTTATTTTTATCTTTATTTGCAATAGAGGGGAGCTAATATTTATTAAAACAGGGTGATTAAATGGGAAAATTAGAAAAATTAAATGAAAATATAGAGAGTTTACGAAGACATTTAAACGTGCTTATAGAAAAGAATGTCAATGATACTGAGTTATTATTAGTTAGTCAGCAATTAGATAAATTAATAGTAGAATATTATTCTATAATAACCAAAAAATCTGCCAATTAACTAATGGCAAAGATTTTTCAATATATGGTATTGCATAATTTTTCTTTTAGTGATAGAATTATTGAAAACGAATATTAAATGCTATGAAGGGGAATAGTAGGATTTTCCGAACCCGCCCCGGAGCAGCAGGGATGAAATATAAGTATTCCTTGCCGGCGACTAGGCCGTTATGTGACGAGTGAGCTATTTTAGCTAATTAAGGTGGTACCGCGGATAACCTCCGTCCTTTAGGGATGGAGGATTTTTAATTTTCTGTAAATTCTAGGAAAGGAGAGTTTAAATGAGCAAGAATAATCAGGAATTCGTAGCTCATATTACATCTAGGGAAGAAGATTTTTCTAGATGGTATACTGACGTTATATTAAAGGCTGACCTGGTAGACTATTCTCCAGTAAGAGGGTCCATGGTTATTAAGCCCTATGGATATGGAATTTGGGAGAATATCAAAAACGAGCTGGATGAGAGATTTAAGGCTACAGGTCACAAAAATGCCTATTTCCCCCTATTTATACCAGAGAGTCTGCTTCAAAAGGAGGCAGACCACGTAGAAGGTTTTGCTCCAGAAGTTGCCTGGGTAACCCATGGCGGAGATGAGGAGTTGGCAGAGCGTTTGGTGGTTCGGCCTACTTCCGAAACCATTATCTGTGCCATGTATGCAAAATGGATTCAATCCTATAGGGATCTTCCTATTTTATATAACCAGTGGTGCAACGTAGTCCGTTGGGAAAAGACTACCAGGCCATTTTTGAGAACCCTGGAGTTTTTATGGCAGGAGGGTCATACAGCTCATGCAACAGAGGATGAGGCCCAGGAAGAGACCATGAAAATGCTGGGTGTCTATGAGGAATTTTCTAAAAACGTTCTGGCAATACCAATGGTTGCGGGACAGAAAACTGAAAAAGAAAAATTTGCCGGTGCTCTTAGAACCTATACTATTGAGGCACTAATGCAGGATGGGCAGGCATTGCAGGCGGGTACTTCCCATAATTTAGGGCAGCACTTTGCAAAAGTTTTTGATATTCAATTCCTGGATAGGGACGGAAAGCAAAAATATGTATGGCAAAGCTCCTGGGGAGTAACCACAAGGCTAATAGGGGCTATTATCATGGTTCATGGTGATGAAAGAGGATTAGTACTACCTCCAAAGGTAGCACCTGTTCAGGTAGCCATGGTGCCCATTGCCATCCACAAGGAAGGAGTGCTGGAAAAGGCCAGGGAGGTTTTTGAAGAGTTAAAGGCGGCCGGCATCAGGGTAGAGTTAGATGATAGGGATACCTATAGCCCAGGTTGGAAGTTTAATGAATGGGAGTTAAAAGGGGTTCCAATGAGGCTGGAGATTGGTCCCAAGGACATTGAGAAAAAGCAGGTGGTTCTGGTCCGCAGGGATAACCATGAAAAGACCTTTGTTCCCATGGAAAACCTGGTACAAACCATTCAACAAATGCTGGATGATGTTCATGAAAACCTTTACCAGAAAGCCTTGGCCATGAGGGAGGCTAACACCCATATAGCCAAAAATATGGATGAGTTTAAAGATATTATGCAAAACAAAAAAGGTTTTATAAAGGCTATGTGGTGTGGAGAGAGAGAATGTGAAGATGCCATAAAGGATGAAACCAGTGCTACAGCCAGATGCATCCCCTTTGAACAGGAACATCTCTATGATCATTGCATCTGCTGCGGCGAAAAGGCTAAACATATGGTATACTTTGCCAGAGCCTATTAAAATTAAAAATCCCCTTTACAAATGTCTACCTTTAGGTTATAATATCATTTGTCAGTACAAATAGGTATTATAACCTGGGGATATAGCTCAGTCTGGGAGAGCGCTTGACTGGCAGTCAAGAGGTCAGGGGTTCGAGTCCCCTTATCTCCACCAAAATTAAAGACTAGCTGATGCTTGTATAAGCATCAGCTTTTTAGATTTATGAATTTTATCTTTTCTTGTTATTTTATTATGCTTAACATATAATATGAATTGATCTTATCTATATAACTATGGTTTAACCAGAAAGGAGCTAAGATATGGCGCAGGTCACTAAAAAAGAAAACAAAAGATCAACAGGAATTGATATGACTAAGGGTAATCCTACCCGTCTTATTCTTTTTTTTGCACTACCCTTACTAGCAGGGAATATATTGCAGCAATTATATAATATGGTAGACAGCATGGTGGTGGGTAATTTTGCAGCTAATGGTACCGCAGCTCTAGCTGCCGTAGGTACAGCTTTTCCGGTCATATTTATGATCATATCTCTTTTTAATGGAGTTGGTCAGGGAGCCACCATTTTAATATCACAATACTATGGCGCCAATGATATGCGTGGAGTAAAGAGGGCTGTAGATACGGTCTACATTTTTTTGTTTGTAGTATCCATCCCTATCTCAATAATCGGTGTTTTAATCAGCCGTCCTATGCTGATTCTTATGAAAACACCAACGGAAACTCTGCCCATGGCCGTTACCTATATGCGTATTATTTTCATAGGTACACTAGCAAGTTTTGGATATAATATAAACAGTGGTATACTCCAGGGGTTGGGTGACAGCAAACGACCCTTATTATTTTTGGTTATTTCTACTGTGGTCAATATTGTTTTAGACTTGGTATTTGTTATAGTTTTCCACTGGGATGTAGCCGGTGTAGCCTGGGCTACGGTTATGGCTCAGTTATTTTCCTTCTTATTTGGTGTTTATTATATAAACAAAAGAGGGGATATTTTCCAATTATCCATAAGAAATTTGGAATTTGATGCCTATATCCTTAAGGAAGCCATTAGAATTGGAATACCTACAGGAATTCAGAATTTGTTGTTCTCACTTGCATCTGTAGCATTGCAGGGTTTGATAAACAGCCATGGCTCTATCTTTATGGCAGGCTTTAATGGTGCAACAAAGATTGATGCCTTTGCCTTCCTTCCCTTGGTTAGTTTTTCTGCTGCTATTACAACTTACGTAGGACAAAATATTGGTGCGGGCCTTAGGGACAGGGTAAATAAAGGTGTAAAATCTGCTCTAATGCTAACCATAGGAGTATCTCTTGGCATAGCCGTTATTTTGATGCCCATCAGAGGTCTGCTTATGAGGTTGTTTAGCCAGGATCCTGGGGTAATAGAGGCAGGGGTCCAGTACCTAAACAGGGTTTTACCCTTCTATTTTCTACTAGGTATATTGTTTATTTTAAATGGTGCTCTTAGAGGTGCGGGAGAAACCTTTGTTCCAATGATTGGGTCTTTAATCTCCATGTGGCTGGCAAGGGTACCTGCAGCCTATATCTTGGATCATTACTTTGGAGGAGCCAACCTATATTTCAGCTATCCTATAGGCTGGGTATTAGGTATTGTTATAGCTGCAAGCTATTATCTAAAAGGACCATGGAAGGAAAAGGCCATCGCCCGTCTCAGAACTGCTGAAAAAGCTACGTAAAAAATTGTACAAAACCATGCATCTTTCTAAACTCTAGAGGTGTTAGTTTTTCATGCTCCTTAAACACTGAACAAAAATAGCTAGGGTCGCTGTAGCCAGTAGATCTGGCTATATCCTTTATACTCATATCTGGAGAAGAAACCAGTAACTCCTTTGCCTTTTGAATTCGAAGACGTGTGAGATATTTAAATGGGCTTAGGTGAAAGGCTTGTTTAAACAAGCGGCATAGATGATATGGGGTTACACCAATAATATCTGCCATTTCCTCTAAAGAGGAATATTTGTCATAGTTGTTTTCCATATGGGAAATCACCGGCAGCAACTGCAGAACTTTTTCATTTTGAACTCCACCTGACCAAAGGGTGGAGTTTTTTAATTCTATCAGGAATTCATATAATAATGCTGAGGATTTTAAATGCTTATCCGGATTGTCAGAGTTTAAGCACATATATATCTTTTTAAGACTATTATTGATGATGGCCATGTTTTGTATATTCATAATCCCCCATTCTGGAAAATCCATATAGGAAAGCAGCTTGGGCAGAGCGGCTCCATCAAATATTAGCCAATATATCTGCCAGGGCTCCTCTATTGGATAATATTCATGGGGAAGGCCAGGTCTAAAGAAAAAACCAGTACCGGGAGTAATTTTATATTCATTTCCTCCAATTATCAGCTTGCCTTCACCATCACCACAATGAGCCCAGTGATAGTGTGGAAAACCATTGGATCTTAGTATGTGTTCCTGATTTGCCTGCACTCCTATGCCTTTTACTACAAAGGGTAGTTTGTGTTGATTTTCTGTAACCATGGGGAATATTGTTTTAATCATTTTTTCATCAAACCTCCAGCAGGAATAATGTCAATATGTTTATATCTATGTCAATATAGTAAGATTGATATAGCAAATTGTATAATATATAATATCAATATAATTATATATCATAATCATATATGCATTGTTGGTAAATTGCAAGATGGCATAATATACAGGAAAATGTTTTATTTCCTTTTCCCTGCAAAGCAAATCATAGGTATAAGGTTATAAACTTACTATTTATATTAATAAAAGGAAAGGTGGAAGACTGATGGTTAAGAAGTATCCTCCTATTCATCACAAGGTAAAACATATGATCCATGGGGCAGACTATAACCCGGATCAATGGATGAGAACTCCTGAGGTATGGGACGAAGATATGAGATTGATGAAACTGGCTCATAGCAACAGCATGTCTGTGGGCATATTTGCCTGGGCAGCTTTAGAGCCGGAAGAAGGCCGCTTTGAGTTTGGCTGGCTGGATGAGATTATGGAAAAGCTCTATAAAAATAATGCCTATGTCATATTAGCCACACCTACAGGTGCCAGACCTGCATGGATGTCTGCCAAGTATCCAGAGGTTTTAAGGGTACAGGCCAACAGGCGCAGAAATCTTCATGGTACACGTCACAATCATTGCTACACCTCCCCAGTGTATAGGGAAAAAACCAGAATTATCAATACAAAACTAGCAGAGCGTTATGGAAATCATCCCTCTCTTGTTCTCTGGCATGTGTCCAATGAATACGGTGGTGAATGTCATTGTGAGCTTTGCCAGGAGGCCTTTAGAAACTGGTTAAGGGAAAAATATGACGATGATCTGGATAAATTAAACCATGCCTGGTGGACAGCTTTCTGGAGCCATACATATACCGACTGGTCTCAGATAGAATCACCGGCTCCTCATGGTGAATTCCTGGTTCACGGCCATAATCTAGACTGGAAGAGGTTTGTAACCCATCAGACACTGGATTTCTTTAAGCATGAAATTGCCACCCTAAAGGAAATTACTCCGGATATTCCTGTTACAACTAATTTCATGGGAACCTATCCAGGGTTGGATTACTGGAAACTAGCTCCCCATATGGATGTAGTATCCTGGGACAGCTATCCCATGTGGCACAGCAAGGATAATTGGGAAGTGGGATGTAGCACAGCATTCCTTCATGATATAAACCGTTCCTTAAAAGGCGGAAAGCCCTTTATGCTTATGGAAAGCACCCCAAGTGCCACTAACTGGCAGCCTGTAGCCAAGTTAAAAAGACCGGGAATGCATGTATTATCATCAATCCAGGCAGTAGCTCATGGTTCTGACTCGGTACAGTATTTCCAATGGCGTAAAAGCCGTGGTTCCTCAGAAAAATTTCATGGTGCAGTAGTGGACCATGTTGGAAATGAAAATACAAGAGTATTTAGAGATGTGGCGGACGTGGGCAAGATTTTAGAGAAACTGGATGATGTGGTGGGTACCACTGTTAGACCTGAAGTGGCGGTAATCTATGACTGGGAGAACCGCTGGGCTATAGATGATGCTCAAGGGCCACGCCGTGAGAAAAAGGATTATCAGCTAACCTGTGAGCGGCATTATAAGGCATTCTGGAAACGTGGAATTCCAGTAGATGTTATAAATATGGATTGTGATTTCTCCAGATACAAGCTATTAATTGCTCCTATGCTCTATATGGTAAGACCGGGAGTAGCTGAGCGGATGGAGAAGTTTGTAGAATCAGGTGGGACCCTGATAGTCACCTATTGGAGTGGTATAGTAGATGAAAATGATCTATGCTTCCTGGGAGGATTCCCTGGGCCATTGCGCAAGGTGACAGGTATCAGGAGTGAAGAGATAGATGCTCTCTATGATGAGGATTATAACTATGCCGTATTTGACAAAGACAATCCATTAAAGCTGGAAAAGGAATACAAGACTGTAGAATTGTGTGATCTTATCCATGCAGAAACTGCAAAGGTTCTTGCCACCTACAAAGAGGACTTCTATGCAGGAAGACCTGCACTTACAGTCAATGAGTTTGGCAAGGGTAAGTGCTACTATATAGCTTTTAGAAGCGGGGATGACTTCTTGTCCGATTTCTACGGCAGATTAATAGAGGACCTAGATATTCAAAGAGTACTGGATATAGACCTGCCTGAAGGTGTAACAGCCCAAAAACGAAGCGATGGAGATAATGATTTCATCTTTGTCATGAACTTTGCCGGTGATCAAAGAACTGTTGACCTGGGAGATGAGGAATTAACCGACATGATAGATGGAGGCCAGGTCAAAGGAGAAATCACACTACCAGCTTATGGATTGAGAATTTTAAAAAGACCTGTCAGGTAAGAGTAAAGATATTCTGTAGAACCAATGAATAGAAGGCGAAGACCTTGTCAGCTCAACAAGTTTACAGGCTCTTCGCCTTGAAATTTTTAGTAAAAAACTGCCTATATAAAAAACAACCTTTTATTGTTAATAGATATGTAGTATAATTAGGTTTAGATTGCATTTCTGTCTATTCATAATAACAAATCAAATAATTATACTTATTGGATGGGGGCGGTAGTGTGACAAAAACAAGGGGAGTTTTGTTAATTATTATCGTGACAGCACTGCTTATGACAAGCCTTTCAGGATGCTATTTATTTCCCGAAGAGGAAGAGGTGTTAGCACCTCCGTTAATTGAACCACCTGAAATTACCTATGAAACAGAAGAAGTTAAGAAGGGTGTAATTGAAAAGAAAGTATCAGCGTCTGGAACCTTTGTTTCCATCGAGCAGGCTACCATGTTTTTTAGAAACAGGGGAGGGCGCTTAAAGGAGATACATGTAAAAGAAGGAGAATTTGTGGAAAAGGGTCAGCTTATTGCTGAACTGGACAGTGGAGATCTTGAAAACCAAGTCAAGATGCAAGAGATTCATCTGAAAAAGGCCCAAACCAGATTAAGTCAGGTAAAGTCTTATTCTGACGACAAATATGAACGGAGGATGGCCCAATACGATGTAGACCTTGCAAAATTGACTTTAGATAATCTAAAACGGGAGCTCAATGAATGCAAACTAACTGCTGATATATCGGGGAATGTGGTATACATAGACCATAATGTAAACCAAGGAGATTATGTAAATGCCTATCATCCCCTAATTCGTATAGCAGATCCTACTCAGCTGCAACTCCAGGTAACCGGAACCAATATAGGAGATTTTAAGCTGGGCATGGAAACCGAGGTTACCATAAATAAACAAACCTATACAGGTAAAGTGGTAATGACACCGGCTGAAGTTCCTATAGATGTTCCGGATGAGTTAAGGGAAGTAGTACGAATTGACGTGGAAAACATACCTGAAGATGTTGAGCTTGGGGATACAGCACAAGTAAATCTCATTCTTGACAGGCGGGAGGACGTTATTGTAATTCCCAGAAACCTGGTACGAAACTATATGGGTAGAAAATATGTACTGGTGCTGGAAAATGGACTGAAGGTAGAAAAGGATGTGGAGGTAGGATTAGAGACTCCTACACAGGTTGAGATTAAGAAGGGACTGGAAGAAGGAGAACTGCTCATAGTTAGATAAGGGGGGGACTTGACTGTGTTGATTATGGTATTAAGGAAGATGATAAACAATAAGTGGATGGTCCTCTGCCTGCTTATTGGATTTATATTAGCAGTGGCTATGGTTAGCAGTATACCTATATATACAGACGGTGTACTTCAGCGGATGCTAACTCGGGATTTGGAAAACTATCAGATATCCACGGGACATTTTCCGGGAAGATACCATGTTGCTGTCAATATCTATTCCAACTTTGATAAGGACTCCAGGGTTAAGGCTTTTCGTCTTTTTGATAATAAGATAACAAATGATGTACCTGGTGAGATTGGCCTGCCTGTAAGGTCCTTTACCCGAAACATTGCAGTGGAATATCTAAATGCCACACCAGAAGTCCAGCGGGAAGAAAAACCCATTAGAAGGAGCATGAACCTGCAGACCCTCCATGGTTTGGAGGAACATGCCGAGATAATTAAGGGGCGAATGTATTCTTCTGAAAAAAAGGATGGCGTGTATGAAGTAATAGTTAATGAACAAACTATGAAGAAGATGGATCTCAGGCTGGACGAGGTATATGTACTGGAGGATTTTATAAATAGGATCAACAAGCCCCTAAAGGTAAAACTGGTGGGTATTTTTACCATTAAGGATGGTAGCGATCCTTACTGGTTCCAGGGCTTGTCTGCGTATAACAGCAGTTTTATGATGGATGAGAGCCTGTTTATGGAAGATTTTATCTATGGCGAATTGAATATGACTACCAGGGCACAGTGGTATTATGCCTTTGACTATCATAAAATAACCCTAGAAAGGGCATCCAGGATACTGGATGCACATAAAAAGCAACATCGCTGGTTTAATGAGCGCAGGGTAGAATTTAATATGCCTGCTATCACAGTGTTAGAGCAGTACTATGAAAGGGAGAAACAGCTTAAAACCACCCTATGGGTTGTCCAGGTTCCTATATTGATAATGCTGGGATTTTACCTGTTTATGGTATCCCGACTTATCATAGATCAGGAACAAAACGAAATAGCTGTAATGAAGAGCAGAGGTGCCAGCAGCTTACAGGTATTTATTGGATATTTGTTAGAAAGTCTGGTGTTAGGTGGAATTGCCCTTTTGGCCGGGCCACCTTTGGGACTATTCATATGCACTCTGCTGGGAGCATCCAACGGATTTTTAGAATTCGTCCAAAGGACAGCCTTGCCCTTGTCCTTAAATTCAAGAGCCTATCTTTATTCTCTGGCTGCTGTGGGACTGGCAATTATTACTATGCTAATACCAGCCTTTACTTCATCCAGAACTACAATAGTTGAGCATAAGGCAAAGAAGGTAAGGCCCACAAAAAGACCCTTATGGGAGAGGTTTTTCCTGGACATCTTGCTATTAGCCATATCTGGATATGGACTATATAGCTATAACTTACGTCAGCAAACTCTGGAAATTACCGGTGTTAGCGGTACCGAGCTGGTTATAGATCCTGTACTGTTCCTAATATCTACTCTGTTTATAATGGGAGTAGGGCTTGTATTTTTGAGGATATATCCATACTTAGTCCGGTTTATATTTTTCTTGGGAAGAAAGGTATGGCCGCCAGTCTTGTATGCATCCTTTATACAGGTGGGCAGATCTGGAGGGCAGGACCGTTTCTTGATGCTGTTTTTGATTCTAACCTTGTCTGTTGGTATATTTAATGCCAATTCAGCTCGGACTATAAATAATAATATAGAGGAAAAGATAAAGTATGCCACTGGCGCAGATATAAACATAATGGCATTATGGGAGAGTAACCAGCCAACCTATGAAATAAGCGTTGGTATGCCATCAGGAACAGGCGGTTCCTATAACGTTTCTTCTGCTGCCTGGTCAGATGGGCCTGTCCAGTATAGAGAGCCTCCTTTCACCCCCTTTACTCAACTTGATGGCATAGAAATGGCAACAAAGGTATTTAGGAGAAAAGATATTATAGTACAGATGCCTACCAGAGAAAGGGTGGGAAGCAAAATAGAACTCCTTGGTGTTATTCCTGACGAGTTTGGAAAGGTGGCATGGTTCAGGAATGATCTTTTGAAAACCCACTGGTACCATTATTTAAACCTGTTAGCCATGGGTGATCCAAGAGCTGCTCTGGTGTCCAGCAATCTCAGGGAGGAGCATGATATAGAAAAGGGCGACTCTTTATGGATAAGCTGGGGAGACCAGAGTTATCTGGAGATAGTTGTATATGAATTTATTGACTACTGGCCTACTTTCAATCCTCTTCCTGCGGAGGGCAGAGAAGATAAGCCAGGCCTTATAGTAGCACAACTGGATTATATACAGGCAAATAATGCTCTGGAGCCATATGAGGTATGGCTAAAGAAAAAGCCGGGTGCTACCAGTCAACAGATATATGAGGATATAGAGGAGAAAAATATAGCCATTGAAACCTTGATAGACACAAGTCAGGAAATTATAAAAGTTAAAAATGATCCCATGCTCCAGGGAACCAATGGAGCTTTGACCCTGGGCTTTATAGTAACCATGTCTGTAAGTACCATTGGATTTTTAATCTATTGGATTTTATCCATAAGGCAAAGGGTACTGCAGTTTGGTATATTTAGAGCCATGGGTATGTCCATAAGAAAAATTATGGGATTACTGGCCTGGGAGCAGCTGCTTATTTCTGCTACGGCAATTCTAATAGGAATAATAGTAGGGGGATTAACCAGTGATCTCTTTGTGCCCCTGTTACAGATGATTTATAGTGCCGCCGAACAGGTACCTCCCTTCAAGGTGGTGGCTGCAAGACAGGACTTTACAAAGATTTATGCAGTGGTAGCTTCTATGATGGCTGTAGGTATAGGTATATTAAGCATGATTATATCCAGGATAAAGATCCACCAGGCTATTAAACTGGGAGAGGATTAATAAATCCATAGTATAGATTCTAACTACAAAGGAGGAATAGAGTTGAGAGAAATATTATTGATGAGCAACAACTGGTATTATAATAAAGAATACCAGGAGGGGATGGAAAAGTCAGGTAGTTTGAAAGGATTTGAAAAGGTTAATCTGCCTCACACCAATGTAGAACTTCCCTACAACTATTTCAACGAGGAAGATTTCCAGATTGTATCCTGCTATAAGTATCCTTTAGATTTAAAAGAAGAGTATAAAGATAGAATTGTATATGTTCACTTTGAAGGTGTAATGGCATATGCAAAGGTGTACCTAAACGGTGAATTCATAGGAGAGCATAAGGGAGGTTATACACCCTTTGATATCAGGATTGACCCTTATTATGACTGGTCATCATCAAACAATATTTTAACTGTGGTAGTAGATTCCAGTGAGCGCAGCGATATACCTCCCTTTGGAGGCCAAATTGACTACCTCACCTATGGAGGCATCTACCGCGATGTTTCTCTTGGGGTATATGATGATATTTTTATCAGCAACATTAAAATCGAAACCCCTGATGTATTAGAGGACAAAAAGAAGGTTCATGTAAAGGTATGGGTAGACAATATTAACTCACACACCTGTGATCTTGATTTTGAAATCAAAATAAATGAATACCAGGGCGAAGAGGTTTACAAGGGCAGCTTCAAGGGAAGCATAGAAGAGACAAAGAAGACCTTTGAATTTGACATAGATAATCTGGAAGGCATAAAGCTGTGGGATATTGATAATCCAAATCTATATGAGATGTCCGTCACAGTTACTGGAGGAGACTTTTCCGATGAGTATAGGGACAGGTTTGGATTTAGAAAAGCTGAATTTACACCAAAGGGCTTCTTCTTAAATGGTAAGCATGTGAAAATCAGAGGTTTAAACAGACACCAGGCCTTCCCCTATGTAGGCTATGCAATGCCAAAGAGGGTGCAGGAGAAGGATGCTGACATTTTGAAAAATGACCTTCATCTAAATCTGGTTCGAACATCCCATTACCCACAGTCCAAACACTTTTTAAATAAGTGTGATGAAATTGGATTATTAGTCTTTGAAGAAATTCCTGGATGGCAGCACATTGGCGATGATGAATGGAAAGAAGTAGTCAAGCAAAACGTTGAAGAGATGATAGTCAGAGACTGGAACCATCCATCTATTATCCTGTGGGGAGTTCGTATAAATGAATCTCAGGATGACGATGAACTCTATACAGCTACCAACGCTATAGCAAGAAGCCTGGATAGCACAAGGCAGACCGGTGGTGTTAGATATATTACAGGAAGCAACATGCTGGAAGACGTATACACCATGAACGATTTTATACACGACGGAGTAAGAGGACCCCTTAGAAAACAGCAGGAAGTTACTGGTCTTGATCATGACGTACCCTATATGGTTACAGAATATAACGGGCATATGTATCCTACAAAGAGATTTGATCAGGAAGAAAGACAGATGGAGCATTCTCTGCGTCATTTGAGAGTTCAGAATGCCTCTTACCTGGATGACAGTATCTCAGGTGCTATAGGCTGGGTAGCCTTTGACTACAACACCCACAAGGATTTTGGTGCCGGAGACCGTATCTGCTACCATGGTGTAATGGATATGTTCAGAATACACAAGTTTGCAGCTTATGCTTACAAATCCCAGGTATCTCCTGAAGTAGAGCCGGTGCTGCAGCCTGTTACCTTCTGGACCAGAGGTGAAAGAAGCATAGGCGGTGTACTTCCTTTGGTGATTTTCACCAACTGTGACTACATCGATTTCCAATACGGCGACTTTGAGCCCATTAGGAAAATCTACCCTGATAGACAAACCTATGCAGGGATCCCATATCCTCCAGTAGTTATTGATCTGTCTGTTCTCGATGAGAAAATGCTAGGCCTTTGGGGCATGAAGTGGGAGGATGCTGTAATTAGGGGTTACTATAAAGGTGAAGTGGTAATAGAAAAGAGATTTACCAAGGCACCTGTACCCACAGAATTGTATGTGGAAGCCGATGATACTGAGCTGGTATCTACTCAAAAAGATGCTACCAGAATAGTTGTAAAAATACTGGATCAGTGCGGAAATATCTTGCCCTTTATTGACGATATTATAAAGATCAAGGTAGATGGACCTGCAAGGGTACAAGGTCCTAGCGAAGTAGTAGTTAAGGGCGGTGCTGTTGGTTTCTGGATTGAGACAGTCAATGAGCCGGGAGTTGTCAATATTGAGATAACATCCAGCGTCCTGGGCAAGAAGAAGATTACTATCAATGTAAAATAGTGGAATAGCTATATAAAGGAAAAGATTCCAGTCTTATAAGGCTGGAATCTTTTCCTTAGCATCCCAATAGCCATTATATATTGCAATTTATAACTGTTAAGGAGACACGGTAAAAAATTATAATTGACTCATAAGCCGCTTTCTGTACTGGGAAGGCGGCATACCCTTGCATTTTTTAAACATTTTAGAAAACAGAAGAGGATCATCATATCCCACAGAATGTGCTACATGAGCTATGGAAAGAAGGTTTTGAGACAAAAGCAGGCATGCTTTGTTCATCCGATAATTTATTAGAAAGCTTTGGGGAGATGTACGCATTATCTCCTTAAAAAGACTGCTTAAATACTTGCGGTTAATTCCTACATAATCTGCAATATCCTCAACAGTGATTTTTCGGGAGTAGTTTTTTTCGATAAAGTCCACCGCCTTTTTCACATACATGTCTGAAAAATTTATGTTATCTTGCCCCTGATTAGGACATCTTTCGTTCTGCATTATTTCAGCAAAGAATTGATAGACAAGCCCTGTTAAAAACCAGTCTCTTCCTTTTGTCAGGCTCTTTGACTCTATCATTTTGTTTACTATGAGTGGGATGGAATTGTTGGGCTGACAACTAAATATTGGCTGGTCAAAACTTAAGTTTAATCGGGATAAATAACTGTGAGCCTTCCTGCCATGAAAGCCTACCCAACAGTATTCCCATGGTCGCTCTGTATCAGCCTGGTAATAGGACAGGACATTGGGACATATTAAAAAGCCCTGTCCTTTTTCAAGGTGATAGGTTTTATTGTTATAAACAAAGGTGCCTTTACCTGAAGATATATAATGAATTAGATAATGATCTCTGACTCCTGTCCAGTAATGATCAGCTTTACACTTTTCATATCCGTAGTGATATACTATGAGATCATGGTTTTTGTTTACCGACGAATTGCCATATCCAAAAGCTACATCACAACTGAATTCATTCATTTTAACACCCCCATATATATGACATTATAACATATATATTAGACTTTATACCATTTACTTTTTTGGTGTCTTGGATAAAATAAAATTAGATAAGCAATATTACATATACTATCATATCTTTGCAAAATACATTAAGTATTTTGTGTTTAGTGTATAATCCTTTGGTATATTGCTTATCTAAGCAAAATTTTATAAAGGAGTGTTGACCAGTGAAAAAGTTTGCTTTTATTGGTGCGGGCAGCTTTGGCTTTACTAGAAGTCTAGTAAGAGACATTCTATCCTTCCCAGCTTTTCAAGACGCAACTATTGCACTCATGGACATCAATGAAGAACGCCTATCCTATATTAACCAAGCAGTAAACAGAATTGTAGAAGAAGGAAATTATGATGCAAAGGTTATTGCAACAACTGACCGGGTAGAAGCACTTAAGGATGCAGACGGAGTAGTTATTACCATTCTCCAGGGTGGAGTACAGGTATGGCGACATGATATCGAGATTCCTAAAAAATATGGTGTCGATATCAACGTTGGGGATACCAGAGGACCAGCAGGTATATTCAGAGCTCTGAGAACAATCCCAGTAATGCTTGATATCTGTAAGGATATCAATGAGTATTGTCCTAATGCTATAGTACTTAACTATACAAATCCTATGGCTATGCTATGCCGCGCTATGCAGGCCGAATATCCTAACCTGGCTATTACAGGACTTTGCCATAGCGTTCAGGGTACTGCCTATATGCTGGCTAAATGGATTGGTGCTCCTATGGAAGAGATTACCTATAAATGTGCCGGTATAAACCATCAGGCTTTCTATCTAGAATACAAATGGAATGGCGAAGACGCTTATCCACTTATCCGTAAGGCCATTACTGAGAATCCTGACATATACAATGAAGAGCAGGTCAGAAACGAGATGTTCTTACATCTTGACTATTATGTAACCGAATCCAGTGGTCACAACTCCGAATACAATGCGTGGTTTAGGAAGAGACCTGATCTCATAGAAAAATACTGCACTCACGGCACTGGATGGAATCCAGGTGAATATGCCTATATTCTAAAAGAATACCTGGCTCGTGAGGATAACTGGAAAGAAGATATAGAGAAATGGCTAAAGCAGGATAAAATCAATCTTGAGAGAGGCCATGAGTATGCAGCATACATTTTCAATGCTATATTTGGAGACGGAACAATGTTCGAATTCAATGGTAACGTCCGTAACTTTGGACTAATTGACAACCTGCCAGAGGGCTGCTGCGTTGAAGTACCTGTATTGGCTTCAAGACGCGGTCTTGATCCTATCCATGTAGGACCACTGCCACCACAACTGGCTATACTAAACAACGTCAATGCAGGATGTGAAGAATTGGCAGTAGAAGCCGCTCTAACAGGGGACAAGAGAAAGGTATTCCACGCTATCTGCATGGATCCATTAACATCAGCAGTACTGAGCCTGCAGGAAATCCAGGATATGGTAGATGAAATGTTTGAGGTAAACAAAGATTGGTTGCCACATTTTAAATAAGAAGTAATTTAAAAGGGCACTTTATCTGTCTTCCTTAGGCGGATGAGTGCCTTCTTTTATGTTTGTATAAAATAACCCTATATTTTATCAGTTTAGAATGGAGGAATATTGTGTTAGTTCTTGGGCTGGATATCGGCACAACTACGGTATGCGGAGTGTTATGGGATTCGGAAACAGAAAAACCTGTAAAAACACTATCTTATCCAAATCCAGGTAACTTAAAGGGAAGATTTCCTTGGGAACACATGCAAGATCCTAAAAAAATATTAGAATGTGTCCATGATATGCTTGATACCTTTAAAAGAAGTGGAAAACCCAAAGCGATTGGCATTACTGGACAAATGCATGGCATTCTATATACAGATCGAAAGGGTCAACCAGTTACTCCACTTTATACTTGGCAGGATAATCGCGGGGCTCAAATCTACGACGACAACATAAGCTATGCTGAATATCTTAGTATAAAAACAGGAACGGAAATATACCCAGGGTATGGTCTTTCTACACACATGTATAATGTCAAAAACAATCTTGTACCCGGTGAAGCCCATAAACTATGCACCATTGGCGATTATGTGGCCATGGCTTTATCAGGCATGGAACTACCTGTTACAGACCCGACTAACGCTGCCAGTTTGGGAGGATTTGATCTTATAAAAGGAGAGTTTGTTACAAAGTATT
>JAAYGY010000009.1 GCA_012735575.1 Clostridiales bacterium | reverse complement strand
TATACTTTATTGACCTGAACGCAGACCCGTTCTTTGATCCTTTTTAATCCTTCAAAACCAATAAGCGAAGGACACATCTCATTCCCTTGGTTTTTTTGAGAATAAAATGACATCTTTTAACCCCCTTTTATAAGTGGTTCCATACATTGGAGCATGTGCGCTCCTTATATTGCATAGTATGTAAGAGAAGGTTTTTTTGTGAATATCTATAATATTAAAGCTTATAACTTTTATAAGGGGGATAGATTGATGAATGACATGATTTATCATAGAGAAAGTTACATCTTGCAAGATCAAAAAGGTGTTATATGGTATTTCTATTTATCGGAAAACAAAAAGATTATGTATACTACTAAGGAGAAAAAAGATTGGTCCAGCCATGATTATATAAATTCACAGCCTATAAATAATTTTTGTGCCACCATAGACAATATGGGGATAATTCGTATTTTAGCCTATACCACAACCCGCCATCTTATATTCTTTGAATTAACAGAAGGAAAATGGAAAAGTCAGGTTATAGAACGAATTTATTCTAGATTTCAGGATATCTCCTATTTTTCAATGCTCTCTTCCCCAACAGGAATACATATTCTTTACTATATAAACCATTCCTTAAGTAGGAGTGGTGAAACATTAATACATTATTATCTTCATAAAGGAAAATGGTATGGTGGGAAACTTTGGAGGTTTATGTCTGATCAAATAACCACATTTAAAAGTCTATTTATTGATAACAAGAACAGGCTACACTTGCTGTTTACGCAAAAACTTAGACAACGTTTCCATCTTTACCAATGTATTTACGATCCAGCAGCTCTTTCCTGGATTGATCCAATAGCTATACACTCTTCATCAGATAATAATGACTATGAGCTTTTTATAGATTCTCAACTAAACCTGCATATAATTTGGGCCAGGGAAACAGAAAAAGTCTACGAGATAAGGTATCTATTTAAACCCTCAAAAGATACTAGTAAAAGATGGAAAGAAAAAGTAATACATGAAAGCACCCACAAGATTGAAGTACCCTTAATATTAGAAGATAACAATCTTTATTGCCTATGGAAAGAAGATAAATCTTTATATAAAATGTATTCAAGGGACTTTGGTCAAACCTGGTCAGCACCGGAACTCCTCAAAGAAAGTCTGGATTATGATGCTGTCTTGCACAATCTGGTAGTTCTAGATAAAGGAGAACCAAAAAACATGAGATTATGGGGTCAGAGCTTTCCTAATTTAAAAACGGCTGGTATTAATATAGATTCTACTATTTTCAATAAAAATACCGACCATGGTATATTAAGATCATCATCCTATGAGAGTACACAACAAAAAGAATATACGGATTATATCAATATGAAACCAGCTGTTGAATCCCTAAAACAGGATAATAAAAGATTAAGAGAGGCAATAAACAATCTCTTTTCTCAAATCGACCATTTAAACTCCATAATATATAGTCTTCAGGATCAGGTGCAAATTAATGAAAGATCCCTTTTCAATATTAACGCTCAGATCAAGCAATTGAATTTTCAGATAAAGCAATTACAGATTCGTACTAGGCAAGCTAGTGCAAGAGTTTATGGCATACAGAATACCAACGACCAACACAAGAATACAAACAAGTTAAAAGAATCCAGTAAGAATCAAGAACTGGAAGCAGAAGATAAGAGAATACAGATAGATACTCCAGAAGAAAATAAAAGTATATCAGTAGAGAATAAACCCCTGCCACATGAAAGTCAGGATTTAGACATTGATCAGATGAATACCAAAGAAGAAGATCAGGAAAAAGCAGAAAAAAGTAAAGTAGAAGAAGAAAAAGTAGAGGAAGTAAAGGAAGAACCATTTAAAGAAAATACTGATGATGAGACTGAAAAACATATAGAAGAAAATGGTGGAGAGGAAGAGAATACCCAAAGAATAACTTTGGGTAATACTGTAATACTTATTAACCCTCAAAACCCAGATGATCTGTAAATAAATGGTCTATTGCCTTTAATACTTCCTCTTTGCCAAGTCCAGTTTCAGAAGAAAAGGAAATAAGAGGTATATGTTGAGAGAGATCAAGTTGCTTTCGTATTTTGTTTATTTGAGGCTTTATTCGTGTTTTACCTAGCTTATCTGCCTTAGTTGCCAATACTATTAAAGGAATATTAAAATGTTTTATCCAATTCATCATGGTAATATCATCGGCCGTTGGATTATGCCTTATATCTACCAGTTGAATAATTCCAAGCAAATTAGGAGTAGCTAGAAAAGTCTCAATCATATTAGCCCATTTAATCTTTTCCTTTTTAGATACCCGAGCAAATCCATAGCCAGGAAGATCCACCAAATAGAAGGCGTCATTAATTCTATAGAAATTTACCAGCCGGGTCTTGCCCGGCTGACTACTGGTTTTGGCCAGTTTGTTACGGTTAGTAATGGTATTTATCATTGAGGATTTGCCTACATTTGATTTACCCACCAAAGCCACATAAGGCAAGTGATCTGCGGGATACTGATCAGGCTTTATAGCACTGGTGACAAACTCAGCTTTTTTTATCTCCATTTTTTACCCCTCCAACCAATGCGTGTTCCAAAACTTTCTCTATATGATCCACAGCTACTATCTCAACTTCTTTCTTTATATTGTCCGGGATCTCATCCATATCCTTTAAATTTTCCGTAGGAATTATAACCTTTGTAATACCAGCCCGATGAGCAGCCAATATTTTTTCCTTAAGTCCCCCTATAGGCAACACCCTACCCCTTAGAGTGATCTCACCTGTCATAGCTACATCCCGTCTAACAGGGGTCTTGGTTAATGCAGAAATAATTGCTGTAGCCATGGTTATTCCGGCTGAAGGTCCATCTTTTGGAATAGAACCCTCAGGTACATGTATATGGATATCCATATTCTTATAGAATTCTGGATCTATCCCAAATTCATCAACCTTTGATCTTATATAGCTAAGACCTGCTCTAGCTGATTCCTTCATAACATCACCCAGCTGTCCTGTAAGTACCAGTTTTCCTGTTCCTGGCATAGGCGTAACCTCAACATTTAGGGTATCCCCACCTACAGCCGTCCAGGCTAATCCTGTTACCAATCCTATTTCATTCTTTATATTGGCTTTGCCATAGCTATATCGTGGTACTCCCAGATATTTAGATAATCCTTTTTGACTTATTCTAAGTCTTTTTTTGCCAGTTTCCAGTAAGATTCTTGCCCCTTTTCTACATATTGTAGCTATTTGCCTTTCTAAATTTCTTACGCCCGCTTCTCTGGTATAGTAATTAATAATATCTCGAATAGTTTTCTCTGGTATGATGATATCACCCTTCTTTAGTCCATGCCCTTTTAGCTGTTTAGGAATCAGATATTTAATGGCAATATTGGTTTTTTCATCTTCGGTATAGCCTGCAATTCGTATTACTTCCATCCTGTCCAGCAAAGGGGGAGGTATTGTATCCAGTGTATTAGCAGTAGTTAGAAACATAACCTTTGATAGATCAAAAGGTAGTTCCAAATAATGATCTCTAAATGATGAATTCTGCTCTGGATCCAATACTTCCAACATGGCCGATGCGGGATCGCCTCGGAAATCACTGCTCATCTTGTCTATTTCATCAAGCAGGAAAACTGGATTTTTTGATCCGGCTTGCCTAATAGAAGATATTATAGTTCCTGGTATAGAACCTACATAAGTCCGTCTGTGTCCTCTTATTTCTGCCTCATCTCGTACGCCACCTAAGGACATTCTGACAAATTTCCGTCCTAGTGCTCTGGCTATGGATTTAGCAATAGATGTCTTACCGACCCCTGGTGGCCCTACAAAGCAAAGTATTGGCCCCTTCATACTTTCAGTTAGCTGAAGTACTGCCAGATATTCTAGTATTCGTTCCTTCACCTTTTCCAGTCCGTAATGATCTTCATCCAAAATACGTGCAGCTGCTTTTAGATCTTTATTATCGTCAGTTTCATAATTCCAAGGCAGCTCCAAAACCCAATCTAAGTAGGTACGGATTATAGCACTTTCTGGTGAAGAAATGGGAGTTCTGGAAAAACGCTCTAACTCCTTCTCTGCTTTTTCTTCTACTAACTCAGGTAGATTAGCCATTTTTATTTTTTCCCTGTACTCCTCTACTTCGGAAGATATACTGTCTCCTTCCCCTAATTCTTTTTGGATGGCCTTCATCTGTTCCCTAAGATAGTACTCTCTTTGTACCTTGTCTATCTGTTTTTTTACTCTTATGTTTATCTTCTTCTCTATTTTTAATATTTGAATTTCCCGCTCTAAAAACTTATATAGAATTTCCAGCCTTTCCATAGCATCAAAGGCCTCTAAAACTTCCTGCTTGTCGCTGTTTTTAACTAGGACATTTGCTGCCACAATATCGGCAAACTGGCCGGCCTCTTCAACTGAACTGATAGAAACTAGGGCATCTGGAGATATTTTATTGCTTAACTTAATGTATTCCTCAAAAGCGTCCATTACAGTTCTCATTAATGCTTCGCTTTCTAGGCTATCCACTTCCTCGTCCCTTATTTGTTCTTCTATCACTACTTCAAAAAACTTATCATTATCAATGAATTCCAAAATTTTCCCTCTGCTTATACCTTCGGCTAAAACTCTGATAGTATTTCCTGGCAGCTTAAGGAGCTGCTTAATTTTTGATACTGTTCCAACTTTGTAAATGTTATCTTCATCCGGATCATCAATCTCAGCTTCCTTTTGAGCTACCAAGAATATTTCCTGATTATTAACCATAGCCTGCTCTAATGCTGCAACGGATTTCGGTCTCCCAGCATCAAAATGTAATACCATATATGGAAAAACCGTCAATCCCCGAAGAGGAAGCAATGGCAGTGTTCTGGTTCTTTTGTTTTTCTCTGTCATTATCCCTCGCTCCTTTAATAGTTATAAACCAATCAATTATTTTATCTAATCATGTCGTGAGGTATAATAATTATATCCTTTAGAACAAACCCATGCAAGGCAAAAAATGCCGGTTAATAACGCGGCATTTTTCAGTAATACTAAAAACATCCCTTAAGTTTTGTAATTCCCCCTTGCTGATGCGCTAAGTAAATTGGTGTTTTGTACAGTAGGTTCCAATCTTTTTTGTCCTTGTCTCTCCCATAAAGCTTGGTTGATAACTTCTTCTATCCTATAAACTGGAATCACTTTAATAGGGTATTCAGAGTATTGCTCATTCCAGTTATCCTTTGGTATTATAACTTTTTTAACCCCTGCTTCTACCGCAGCCTGCAGCTTTGCATTTACCCCTCCCACAGCCTTTACCTCACCTCTAATGGATATCTCTCCGGTCATGGCAACACCATTATCGATGGGGATTCCTTTTATGGCCGAATATACGGCAGTCACCATACTTATTCCTGCTGATGGACCATCTATTGGAATTCCGCCAGGGAAGTTAAGATGAATATCATAGTCTCTGGGATCCACGTCTAAATACTTTCTTATAACTGTCATAACATTATCTACAGCGCCTTTAGCTGTACTCTTTCGCCTACTTCTTTTGCCTCCAGCACCAATTTCTTCTTCATCTATAATACCTGTTACTGTGATAATACCATTTCCCTTAATTGTAGGTAAAGCCGAAGCTTCAACCTCGATGATAGTTCCCAGATTTGCACCATATACTGCCAGCCCGTTAACATATCCAACCTGAGGTGTATCAGCTATCTTTTTTTCAGGTCGTGGGGAATAATGGCCGCTACTAATAACCCATTCAATATCCTTTATCATAATATTATTTCGTCCTTCAGTTAAAGCTAATCCTCCCGCCAACTGAACCATATTAACGGTTTCTCTGCCATTGGTCGCATACTGGCCTATTTTTTCAACACTCTTCTCATCAATGTCAAATCCAGCTTTTTTAGCAGCATTTCTTGCAATGATCATATTTTCTTCCTGAGTTAGGCCCCTGAAAAAAATCTCCATACATCTAGACCGAATAGCCTGAGGTATCTCTTCAGGACTTCTGGTAGTTGCACCTATTAATCTGAAATCCGCAGGCAGTCCATTTCTAAAAATATCGTGTATATGTCGGGGGATATTACTGTCCTCTGAATTATAATAGGCACTTTCTAGAAATACCTTACGGTCTTCAAGTACTTTTAACAGTTTATTCATTTGTATGGGATGAAGCTCTCCTATCTCATCTAAAAATAGAACTCCTCCATGAGCCTTGGTGACAGCACCTGGCTTAGGTTGAGGTATACCTGCTACTCCTAAGGGACCAGCGCCTTGGTAGATAGGATCATGTACTGAGCCAATCAAGGGATCTGCAATACTGCGCTCGTCAAAGCGGATAGAAGTAGCGTCCATCTCTATAAATTTAGCATTCTTACGAAAAGGTGATACAGGATTTTGTTTTGCTTCTTCAAGAACAACCCGAGCTGCACAAGTTTTACCCACTCCCGGTGGGCCATATATCAATACATGCTGGGGATTTGGCCCGCACAAAGCTGCTCTTAAGGCCTTTAGCCCTTCCTCCTGACCAATTATTTCTTCAAAAGCTCTAGGCCTTGTCTTTTCCGATAAAGGTTCAGTAAGCGAAATTTCCCTAAGCCTTTGGAGTTTCTCTAGTTCCTTCCTGGATTCTTTTTCTATAGCTACTTTGTTACCCTGTTGTCCTCTAAGTAAATTGAGAAAATATAGACCTATTACAATGGCAAAAAATAAATTAATTGCAGCTAATATATTTCCCAGCAAAGCACTGCCTCCTTTATTGAATATGCTTTTTCCATTTTGGCATGATATTTTTATTATGCTGAACAGAGACAGCTTTTATCCAACTAGCTTACCGGGAACTATTTCCATATAATAATAGGAGCCTTGTAGGCTCCTATTTAAGATACTGATTCTCTTTTTTCTTTAGTCTTTTTCATTCCCTTTCGGCCTTTTTGACCCTCTGAGAGTATCAATATTGGATCGCTGTAATTTTCTACAGTATCCCTGGTTATGATGCATTTTTCTACATCGTCTCTAGATGGAATTTCATACATCACATTTAGCATGATTTCTTCTAAAATTGCTCTTAAACCACGTGCGCCAGTTTTTCTTTCAATTGCTTTGTGTGCAATGAGTCTGAGTGCTTCCTCTTCAAATTCTAAAGTTACTCCATCCATTTCAAGCAGCTTTTGATACTGCTTAACTAGAGCATTTTTAGGTTCTTTAAGAATCTTTATCAAGGCTTCTTCATCCAGTGAATTCAAGGTAACAATTACCGGTACTCTACCTACAAACTCGGGAATTAATCCATACTTCAAAAGATCCTCAGGAAGAATTTGAGATAAAATTTCTCCAATATCTGCATCTTGATTGCTTCGTATCTCAGCACCAAAGCCTATAGATTTTTTACCAATTCTATTCTGTATGATCTTTTCTATTCCATCAAAGGCACCACCACAGATAAATAAAATGTTGGTAGTGTCTATCTGTATAAACTCCTGATGAGGATGCTTTCTACCTCCCTGAGGAGGCACGCTAGCAACAGTACCCTCTAAAATTTTAAGCAGAGCTTGTTGTACTCCTTCCCCTGACACATCTCTAGTTATGGAAGGATTCTCAGATTTTCTAGCTATCTTGTCGATTTCGTCTATATATATTATGCCTTTTTCAGCTCGTTCTACATCATAATCAGCTGCTTGTATCAATTTTAGTAGAATATTTTCTACATCCTCACCTACGTATCCTGCTTCAGTTAAGGAGGTAGCGTCAGCTACGGCAAAAGGTACATTTAATATTTTGGCTAAGGTCTGGGCCAGTAAAGTTTTACCTGATCCTGTAGGACCTAGCATGACAATGTTGCTTTTGAATATCTCTACGTCATCTTTTGCTACATCACTGTTTATTCTTTTATAATGGTTATAAACTGCTACTGATAGAGTTTTCTTAGCAGCATCTTGACCAATCACGTATTGATCAAGAATCTCTCTTATCTCTTTAGGTTTTGGTATATCCCTTATATCCAAATCAGTAGCATCATCAAATTCTTCTTCGATGATCTCCTGGCATAACTCTATACATTCGTCGCAAATATAAACTCCAGGGCCAGCAACCAAGCGCCTTACCTGCTCTTGAGTCTTACTGCAGAATGAACATTTGAGCTGCTTTCTATCATCATATCTAGCCATACTTTCACCTCTTCTCTAACTTGTTCGCTCTTGCCATTAGGCTATATGGCTTGTAGATTGCGAATGTTACTATCTTCTATAAGAGCATACTATTCCATACAATATAATATAGTATGCATCTTACAATCATTTATTTACGAGAGGTAATGACATCATCTATAATGCCATAGGCCTTGGCTTCTTCTGCTGACATAAAGAAGTCACGATCTGTATCCCTCTCGATTTTTTCAATGGATTGCCCTGTTCTGTCAGCTAAAATTTCATTTATTTTTTTCTTAAGTTTTAATATTTGCTCAGCATGTATAGCAATATCAGAAGCCTGGCCTTGGGCACCACCCAATGGTTGATGAATCATAATCTCACTATTGGGTAGAGCTAAACACTTGCCTTTAGTACCAGCAGCTAATAAAAATGCACCCATAGAAGCAGCCATTCCAACACATATTGTGGAAACATCACATTTTATATATTGCATTGTATCGTATATCGCCATTCCGGCAGTTACTGAGCCACCTGGACTATTTATATATAGCAATACATCCTTGTCAGGATCCTTGGCTTCCAAAAATAGCAATTGAGCTACTACCAAATTAGCCGTTATATCGCTAATAGGTCCACCTAAGAATATAATACGGTCTTCCAGTAATCGGGAATATATATCATAAGATCTTTCACCCCGATTAGTCTGTTCGACAACTATAGGTACTAAATTCACTGTATTGTTCCCTCCCTATTAATTAATATCCTTATATACATCTGTTTTTTATTTCTTAGTCTCCTATTCAGATTCTTGCTCTTCTTGTGTTTCTTCCTGTTTTTCAACAACTACCGCATGTTCCATAAGAAAGTCCACTGCCTTTTGTACGGCTAGACTATTTTTAAGACCCTCTTCACGGCCCTGGTAATCATTTTTAACTCTATCAAGATCAAGTTTGTATTCTTCTGCTATTCTAGTGTATTCCCGCTCTAAGTCTTCATCAGTTGCTTCGATTTTTTCTTCTTTAATAATTTGATCTATGGTTAATTGTAGCTTAACCCTATTATATGCATCATCTTTAAATTGAGCTCTAAAATCCTCCATAGTAGTATTTATCATATCAAGGTAGGTTTGCAGATTCATACCCTGATATCTCAATCTAAAGTCCATATCCCTTACCATGGCATCAATCTCATTTTCTACCATGACTTCTGGAATATCTACCTTAGCATTTTCCACTACCTTCTCCAGTAGCTGGTTTTCCATTTCTACCTTTTCTCTTTGTTTGGAGTTTTCTTCCATAGTCTTTCTTAAATTATCTTTGTATTCCTCAAGGGTATCAAATTCACTAATATCCTTGACAAACTCATCATCTAGCTCTGGTAGTTCTTTCTCTTTTATCTCATGAACTTTGATCTCAAAGGTAGCTTCTTTACCTTTTAGATCCTCAGCGTGGTATTCTTCAGGAAAGGTTACTTGAATCTCCTTTTCCTCCCCAACCTTGACACCTATAAGTTGTTCCTCAAAACCGGGTATAAAGCGTTGAGAACCAATTTCTAAAGTCTGATTTTCAGCAGTGCCTCCTTCGAAGGCCTCTCCATCTACATATCCCTTATAGTCAATGGTTAGAAGATCTCCTTCCTTGGCTGCTCTATCTTCTACAGAAATCCACCTTGCATTTTGTTCTCTAACCATTTCAAGCTGCTCATCTATATCCTGGTCTGTAACATTATACTCTACCTTATTAATTTCTATTCCTTTATACTGTCCCAGCTCTACCTCAGGTTTAACAGTGACCTCTGCTGTAAAGATAAAATTTTGACCTCCACCGATTTGGACAATATCAATAGTGGGCTGTTCTACAGGCTCTATGCCACTCTCTCTTACAGCCTCATCATATGCTTTAGGACAGGCTTCGTTTATAGCATCTTCATAAAAAATGCCTTCACCATAATAACGCTCAATAATTTTACGGGGTGCCTTACCCTTTCTAAAACCAGGAATAGTAATGCTACCTCGATTCTTTAAATAGGCCTTTTCCATGGCTTCATCGAATTGCTGGGCATCTACCTCAATCTCTAGTTTAACTTTGCTATTTTCAAGTTTTTCCACACTAGTTTTCACAAAAACGTCCTCCTTAGTTCTTCATAATTTCTATATACGTTAATAATCTTTAATATTATAACACATCATTGGCGGTTGTCCAACATTATTATATTATAATACTACCTTTTTGCAAATAATTCAAAGACTATTTAATATTTATAAATTTTCTATCCTTGCACCAGACTATAAGTTCCATTATAATTTATATAACCAATTTGTTGGTTTTGAACCAAAGGACGAAAGGAATGGTTGTAAATGAATACTTTACTCAAAGACAAAACGATCCTTATTATGGGAGTTGCCAACAAGTGGAGTATTGCCTGGGGTATTGCACAAGCATGCTTAGATGCTGGTGCTAATTTGATTCTTACTTACCAAGGTGAAAGGAATGAATCCAGCCTACGAAAGTTAACAAAAGATCTACCCCACATTCGTCTCTATAAATGTGATGTAACCCAGGACCAAGATATTATAGAACTATTTGCTAATATAGAAAAAGATGTTGGTATCATTCACGGAATAGTTCATAGTATTGCCTATGCAAAGAAAGAGGAGCTAGAAGGAGCATATTATGAAACTTCCCGTGAAGGCTATCTGCTAGCTCAGAATATCAGTACTTACTCCCTGGTAGCTATTAGTAAGTATGCCCGTCCCTTAATGAAGGAGAGCGGCAGCATTGTTACCTTAACCTACATAGGGGGAGAAAGAGTAGTACAGAACTATAATGTTATGGGGGTGGCCAAGTCTGCTCTTGAATCGTCAGTCCGTTACCTTGCAGCCGATTTAGGACCAGAAAATATTCGGATAAATTCCATTTCTGCAGGTCCTATAAAAACTGTTGCTGCTCGAGAAATAAAGGGATTTAACGATATCCTCAAAGTTTATGAAGAAAAAGTACCCCTGCGCAAAACCGTCTCTCAACGAGAAGTAGGTGATACAGCTGTATTTCTTTTAAGTTCATTATCGCGGGGAATAACCGGAGAAAATATCCATGTAGATGCCGGATACCATATTATGGGTTTATCGTAACTCGCCCAGGCACTCCCTTAGAATAAAAAAACCCATCACCATAAACATTATGCCAGCCGCCAGCTTTAGTATGGTGGCTGGTATATATTTGCACACAAAATCTCCTAAAAAGCTTCCCAATAAGGTCACAACAATTAGACCTAAAGAAGAACCTAAAAAAATAGGCCATGGATCTTTATGCTGGGTTACAAGAGTAAACACCGTTAACTGAGTTTTATCTCCCAGTTCTGCAATAAACAGTAACCAAAAAGATAAAAAGAATAGTTTTAAGTTCATTACCCTCACCCTTTACTTGGTTTTCTGATTCTATTAATACTATTTTATGAATTAAGAACTTCACGAATAATCTGAAATGTTTCCTTGACCATATTATCTAAATGAAATTTATCATTTAACTCTAATTTGGCTTTATCTGCATACTCCTGTGCTTTATAAGGATTGGCCAGATAGTATAAAACAGCATCAGCTAGCTCTCTACTGTTACCAGGTGTTATTAAATACCCGTTCCAATTATGCTTTACTATTTCTTCAATACCGCCAACCCTTGAAGCAATAACCGGGTTGCCCATTGCCATTGCTTCCAATATCGATATGCCTAAGCCTTCTGATAGAGAAGGCAAAACAAAGATATCAAAAGCTTCATAATAGTACCATATATATTCACTGTATCCAGCAAATATAATATTTTTATCACAATTCAGTTTCTTTGCTTTTTCTTTAAGAAAACTTAGCTGTGGGCCATCTCCCACAATCATAAATTTTATTTGACTATAGCGCTCCATAACCAGTGGCACTGCTTCTATTAATGTTTCTATGCCCTTAGAGGGAATTAGTCTTGCTACCGTTCCTACTAATTTTTCATCTTTAGAGACTCCCCATTTCTCCCTAATTATCTGCCTTTTATTAGATGTATTAGATTTTTGCGGAGGTACAATACCATTATAAATAACTCTTATTTTATGTTTATCAATACCTAACCTCTGAGCAGCTTCATCTTTTAACGCTTGAGATACAGTAATGATTTTTTTAGTAATGCCAGATAATATCTTCTCTGCCCAGGCAACTATTTTGATTCTTCTTTTTCCTAGGTTCATAGGCAGAAAATTATGTATTGTGTAAATGCAGTGGCATTTGGCCAATAAAGCAGCAACTCGCCCTATCATTCCCGCTCTAAAACCATGGCAGTGAACTAAATCTATTTTATTTTTTCGCAGTATTCTTGTTAATCTAAGGATAGCCAAGATATCCCATATGGGATTTATTCTATCTTTTAAAATGAAAGGAATCACAGTTGCGCCTACTTTTTTAAGCTTTTGTCTATCCTTTAATGAAAAGCTACATATAGCAATTACCTCTATTCCAGCAACTATTAGTCCTTCTATCAAAGATATATAATGTTCTTTCATGCCTCCATTTGCTTTTCTTATAAGTTCAGCTACTTTAGGTTTTGAGGTGTATTCCATCTTGCCACACCCCATCTCTAACCTTTTTCTCTATTTCATCCATAATTAGAAGCACAAAAGGTGGTGCGATAAATATGGTGGCTGTTGCTGCAGCGACTATTCCTGAATCATTGAAGATAAAGGCTGCAATAGCGCCTATAGCTGCACCTGTTAAACCCTTTATGATTATTTGGTGCTTTTTATACACGTCCCTAAAAATGCCTACAGGACGATAAAGAAGGAGTACTATTACTCCCAGGGAAGTCAAAAATACCCTGGTCCACATTGTTGTTCTCATGAGCCTAATATTCATGGAGATCTTTCTATAAAAAATATTAAATAGTTCACCTACCCCATTTTCCTTAATAGTAGTGACAGTTTGCCCCAAATGACTCTGGCTATCCACTACCTGCAGAGAATCTATGTAGAATACTACTGCTAGGATTAATATTACCATGACACCTATAGCAGCTAAGTTGCGGATACGGATTTTCTTACCTTGCACCATTAGTGTAGTGGTAGAAATGGCTATAAATATAGCTATAGTCCCACCCACATTTGCACCTAGATTTGGTAAAGCCATAGTATAAATTGCTACAATCCCTATTAACAATATACCAATCTTAGTAATTATAGATATTCTCTTCTTTTTATTAATTTTTTCAATGAGGGCAGCTCCAAAACAGCAAATTGCTCCTACCAACACTCCCATATATTCATTACCTATACCGTAGAAACGTGCACCAGCTATAACATCATATCCCAAAGGTGAAAATTGGATAAGTTTCATACCCAACCATTGATCTATAAGTAGAGTAAATGTGGTTAGACCAGAAATTACTGTTATCCTATCCATTGTTGAAGTAAATACCCGACATAGTATTATGACTATCAATACACTAAGTGCTAGTGCTGTTATGGCAGTCTTATAGAGCTGTGGTTGTTGAAATAAGGGTAAAATAAGATATACTAAAGGGATTGCCATGAGAAATACCAGCATTGGTTTCATTAGTTTTAGATATTTTCTCTTAAACAATAAACATACAGCTGCCAGAGTAAGGATAGGTATCATTATAAATACATAACTTCTTAGCAGGAAGGGTCTTTGATTGTATATGTTAACTAGTCTTGCGTTAAATTTAATAATATCCTCTATTCCCTCATTTCTAGTAATAGAATAGATAGGTGCTCCTCCCTGGCCAGGAAGAGGATGCAAGCCAAAGAAATTTAATATGCTTGCACCAATATCTAAATTGGTTACAACCCCTTCCCTATGGGTAGATCCGGAAGTTAGCCAGCCTTTTTTTATTTCTTTGCCTGCTATGATTATTGGAGACAACCTATTATTATTGCCTATCTCCTCAGCCGGAGGTACTGGGCTCAACAACATTATGTAATCTTTGGCAGGATCAAGATTATCTAGAAGTTTACCTATAAACTTATCTCCTGCTTCTATAGCTTTTATTTTATGATATTCAATTCTAGAATCCATGGCTTGGTGTCGGAAATCCTCTGCTCTGGAAGTATCTCCTAGTTGAATTGCAATAACATGAGCCTGGTCTTTTATTTTCTTGAAAACTTCCAACATTTTATCATAGTCAGTCCTAATACCCATAGGCCAGTTAGCATCCTCTATAATTAAGGACTGACTTACATCTCCTAAAGATACTATTCCTCTATCATCCATCATCATTGATACCAAAAAATTTTTTCCTCCTCCCTCCCCTTCTAACCTTTTATAATTGTCACAGTTGCCTAAAACAGCCACCTTTAATCTTGCTTCTCTAAGAGCAGTACCCAGAGCGCCAATGGATACCCTATAAGGTCTATTGGCATTTCCCCGGTGTAGTTTTGATATGAATGGATTACCTATTGCACCCTCAACCATCTCATATCCGGTTATCTGATACATAAGATCTTCTATCATAACTCCTCTATACCTATGTCCATAGGAAAGTGCTTGCTGAGAACCGGATACTCCTGCAACCCTTGCCCCGCTACCTATAGTTAAATATGCATTTATTTGGGAAAGACTGCCTCCAGTATTAGTAGTCATAAGGCCTATAGCACCCATATCCATTATTCTGTCAAGACTAGGTGTATTAGCTACATAAATCTCCTTCCAACTGATACGATCCATAACCAGTAAAATAACCTTGCCTTCTTCTGCTGCACAGGAAATAAAAGAAGTACTAACAACCAAATAGATAAAGACTATAAGAATTACTTTCTTTAGTATTCGAATTGGCAATTATTTCCCTCCTATGATCTTTTAATTGTTATCTCTATCATTATTCCCTTTTTCTTCTCCAAAAAACCAAAAGCATCCACAGGGTGCTAATATATATCCTATAGATGCTTTCATTACTGTTGTATCATTTAACTGTTGAATACTTGCTGATTACCTTTACTTGTTAGATTCTTCATCACTAGCTTTTTTGCTTTCCTTTTGTTCTGGACTAGCTTTCTTGCTTTCCTTTTGTTCTGGGGGATCTTCCTGATTACCTTCCGTATTATCATTCTGTTCTGCAGAATCTTGTTTACTCTCCTTGTTAGCTTCCTCTTGCTTTCGTTTCTCACAAAGATTAAATATATCTGTTCCTGTATTCTTCAAATCTTCAGCAGCTTTATTTATAGCCTGGGTATCATTGGAGTTTATAGCTTTATTGACAGCATCAATTTTCTTTTTAAGAGTACTCCTTTCATCTTCAGTAATTATACCTTTATATTTGCTCATCTGTTCGTTAACATGGCTTATTACTCCGTTAGCATTTTTAATCGCTTGATTTCTTTCCGCTATTGCCTTGTCTTCTTTTTCTTTAGTTTCTTTTTCTTTAGCCTCTTTTCGCTGTTGACAAGATTTAAAAACATCCTTCGCATATGATTCTAAGTCCTCAATAGTCTGAATTATGGATTTAAGTTCTTTAGAATCTATAGAGTGTTTGACAGCATCAATTTTCTTAATAAGTTGGTCTTTTTCTTGATCTTTAATAAAGCTCTTGTATTCCTCAATTTTAGAAGAAATATCATCTATTGTAGCCTGTGCTTGTTGAATGACCCTATTGTGCTCATTTAAAGAAACTTGTAAGCTGGCAATATATTTTCTGGCTTCTGAGCTTAATCTGTTAATATCATCAATGTCTCCATCTTCTATTGCCTGATTTATCTGAGAAATATAAGATCTAATCTTCTCACGTTGCTGATCTTTGATTATATTTTCATAGTTTTCTATTAACTGGTTAGCATCATTTATTACTTCTTGTCCCTTTGCTACAGCAGCCTTAAAGGCCTTTTCCTTTTCTTCAAGCTCTCTTCTTATATATTTAATATCGTTTGTAGGATCAATTTCAATTTCCACTCCAAATATTTCTTTGATTAGTTCCTTTTTCTTATACTCATCTATTCCCCAATAGCTGATTCTATCCATATCCAGGAATCCTCCGGGTATTGTATGGAATCTGATATCTTCTAAATCTACTCTGGTAGCAAAAAGTGCTAAACCAGCAATCTGTTTTATATCTAGGTTGGTGTGTACTTTTTCCATTACAGCTGTATAATATCTAGGGAGCTTAAGTATTTGATCAGTAGATTTTAGTTGATTGAATGTAGCCAATACGATTTTCTGTTGTCGTCCTATTCTATCAATATCTCCCATAGCTGTTTTACGATATCTGGCATAATCTAATACCTGTTGCCCATTCAAACGCTGAAAACCTTCTTCTATAACTCTGTTACCAACCTTGACCCTTACATCTACTTCATAATCCACTCCACCCATGATATCTACAATCTCTTTAACCACATTCATGTCTATACCTATATAATAATGGATAGGGATTCCTCCCAAAAAATTGCTAACCGTTTCCATGGTCTTCTCAAAGCCTTGCCCTTCAAATCCTCCACCTCTTACAAAAGCAGCATTGATTTTTTCCTTATTCTTTCTTCCTGGAATTTTTACATAACTATCTCTTGGTATGGATATTATATCTACTTTTTTATTATCAAAATCTATGGAAATAAGCATTATGGTGTCTGTTCGAAAGGCACCCATGGTTTTATATCTCTGTTTATTGGCATCTATTCCGAGAAACAAAAAGTTAACCCTGTCTTTAAACTCGTAAGCATCCTCCAAAAAGGGATCTATTTCATCGCTTACAGTCATATTAGTATTTTCATTTTCCTTATCTGATATTATCTTGTTCTCATGCCCATTATCAAAGAGTTCCTTGGGATTGTTAATTTGGTTGTAATTATATACAGCGTAGCCGGAAATAGATAAAATAACTACTGCAATTACTATAAGCACATACTTCTTCATCTGCCCCATCCTTTCTAGTTTGAACCCATACCAATTAATGGCTCACTAATAAAGTATACTATACCCGTAAAAGATTTTTCAATCCAAAAAGAATGAATGCAAAAAAAAGATTCCCTATCTAAAATAGAGAATCTAGTTTTTGTGTTTTACTTTTCTTAAACAACTTATTTGGTATATGGTAATCAAAGAGTATGGCGGTAGGTTTTTTTATTATACCACCTGTATCCAGATATTGAGTTATATCATTGTCAAAAAATTCAATATGTGCCATGCGGGAAATTTGACTGGGAGTATATACTTCAAGATGAGGTAAATATTTTGATATATTTACCTTGCTGTTGAAGAAATTTCTAATGGCATCCTTTTGCTCTTGTGAATTATTAACTTCAATACCCTTTGGGTATCTGGAAGGTTTTTGCTGGGATACATAGTCAAATTTTACTAAATCATTAAAGAAATTATGATCTAATCCTTCTAAGCTAAGTCCAAACTCAAGGAGAATTTCATATAGTCTAATGTGGCTATGGGAAATCTTATCATAGCTATTTTCTTCCCAATACTGTGCCAGTCTATCATATAACTTATAGTAATCCCTGTCAAAAAACTTGGCCAGATAATTAAGGCTACTCTCGAATCGATGAGTATTATAATATTTCTCTACAAGTTCCTCTACAGCTTTTAGTTTTAATATTTCTACGTAAGTTATATCCCTATTTTCAAGTACTTCATAGGGAGGATAGGATGTAAACTTATAATTCCACCGATCTGCATTTACCCTTATGCCAGATCCTTTAAGGAGTTTCAAAAAGCCTAGTTGTAGTCTATCAGGTTTCAAATCATAGACATCATTAAAGGATCTTTGGAAAGACAGATAATCCTCCTCTGGAAGACCAGCAATTAAATCCAGGTGCAGATGGATATTTCTAAACTCCTGTAGTTGTCTAACCCATTTTGAAAGCTTTAAAAAGTCAGTTTTTCTCTTTATTAAATCCAAGGTTTTTTCTCGGGTAGACTGAACTCCGATCTCAAATTGAAAAAGTCCGGGAGGTGCATCCTTTAATACATACAAGGTTTCATCATCTAATAGATCACCACACATTTCAAAATGAAAATTAGTGTTTCCTCCCATATCCATAATAATTTTGAATATTTCCCTTGCCCTCTTTGGATTGCAATTAAAAGTTCTATCTACAAGCTTAACCTGAGGTATGCCAGCATCTATAAAGGTTTTTATATCCCTTTTTACTCTATCCAAGGAGAAATATCTAACTCCCTGACTTGTGGAAGAAAGGCAGTATTGACACTGGAAGGGACAACCTCTGGTTGTTTCATAATAAATTATCCGGTTTTCCAGTCCCTCAAAGCCGTCCTCATAGGGAAAGGGAATGGTGTCCAAATCCTTAATTAGTTCTCTGTCCCTATTTACAATAATTTTATCATTGCGTCTAAATGTAATGCCATCCAAATCTGCTAAAGACTTATTCATTATTATACTTTCAATCAGAAGAGGAAAGGTTATCTCTCCTTCTCCTCTTACTGTAATATCCACATCAGGGTTTTGCTCCATCAAAGATGCACTGTCAAAGGATACTTCCGGTCCTCCAAGGATGACTAAGCAATTAGGCAAAACCTTCCTTAGGGACTCCACTATCATCAGAGTTTCCCTTATATTCCATATATAACAGGAAAAAGCTATAATATCCGGACTGTGTTTATATATATTCCCAATAATGTCTTCCATATAGTCGTTTATGGTGAATTCATCTATCACAAGATTGACTGGTAAGTTCTTGCAGCTAACCTTCAAATATCTTAACGCTAAATTACTATGAATAAACTTTGAGTTTAGGGTAGTCAAAAGTACTCTCATATTATTAGAGAATTCCTCTCCATTAAAAATGCTCTAACAGGTGAAGCCTCTACTCCCAGAATGTTCAAAGGCGCTGCAATTAGAACGTAGGGACCTTCCTCCACATGCCTTAGCCGCAAACCTTCTAATATCATAATCTTGTTACCCAGAAGGGTTTTATGGGTCTCATGATTGGGCTGGTTTCTCTCTATACCTAAGCTATCAATACCGGCACCTATTACTCCTTTTTCTACCAAATACTCAGCTCCGCTCTTATCCAAATAGATAAATTTGGCGTTAAACTCCTCATCCCAGGAATTTTTGGTTTTAAACAGAATAAATTCTCCGGATACAATATCTCTATTAATTAAATCATCCTTTGTAATAGCCTTATCTACATGGGTTAAATCCAATACCTTGCAAGGGGATACAAACTTATCGATTGGATATACCGTCAAATCTTCCCCGCCATCTATCATGTGCAGTGGAGCATCTATGTGGGTACCAGTATGCATCTCTATTGATAGCCTGCTTTCATAAACACTGCCGCTGCTAAAGTCTCGAAGTACTTGGATGCTTGGGCGCTTTTCTTCTCTATTCTTATAGACTGGCATGTCAACATGGATTGGCATAGATATATCAATAATAGTCACAAACATCCCTCCAAATTCTCTGATCTCTTTCGATTAATAGTCTTGCCTCTTCTGGTCCCCAGCTTCCTGCCTCGTAATTAGGAAAATCGGGAGTTGTGTTCTCCCAAACCTTGGCAATACTATCTATGAATCTCCATGAATATTCTACTTCATCCCATCTGGTAAAGAGAGTCGAATCACCTCTTAATACATCATACAACAATCTTTCATAAGCGTCTACCGACTCCGCATCTACGTGACAGTTTTGACAAAAATCCATGGCTACAGATATAATTTCATTCCGTGCGCCGGGTTTCTTTGCATTAAACTGCAAAAAAGCGCCTTCTCTGGGTTGAATCTTTATAACCAATAAATTTGATTCCAACCCTTGAAACTCCTTAAAGTACAGGACTTCCGGTGGCTTTGAAAACTGAATAGCAATCTCGGTTGTCTTACAAGGCATCCTTTTGCCGGTTCTCAAATAAAAAGGTACTCCCGCCCATCGTATGTTGTTTACCATTACTTTCATGGCTACATAGGTTTCAGTATTGGACTGGGGGTTTACCCTCTCTTCCTGTCGATAACCTACTACATGACGATCTGCGTCATATCCAGGTCCGTACTGGCCTCTAACCACATTTTGTGCTACTTCTTCAGGAGTCATGGGCGACAAGGCTTTGAGAACTTTGACTTTTTCGTCCCTAATTGACTGATCATCCAGATTAACAGGCGGCTCCATAGCAGTCAACATTAATAGCTGGAGCATATGATTTTGCATCATATCCCTTAAAGCACCCGCTCCATCGTAATAGCCTCCCCTATTCTCCACTCCTACAGTCTCACTGGAGGTTATCTGTATATGGTCTATGTGTTTGTTGTTCCAAATTGGCTCAAAAAGAGTATTAGCAAAACGTATAACCATGATGTTTTGCATCATTTCTTTACCTAAATAATGATCAATCCTATAAATATTATCTTCATCAAAAACTTTAGTTAGTTCCTCATTGAGTTTTGTTGCTGACATCAGATCTTTACCAAAAGGCTTTTCTATTACTACCCTCTGCCATGAATCACCTTTATTAGGCGCAAGGCCAGCACTGTCAATTCTCTCTACTACAGGACCAAAATGATCCGGAGCAACAGCCAGATAAAAGATTCTATTGCCTCCAGTTCCATATTTTTCATCCAGTTGACTCAAAAATTCGCCTAGTTCTTTATAGCCTTGGTCTTTGTAAAAATCAGTTTGATAATAATAAAAGCGGGAAACAACCTCATTTAATTCTTCTTTTGCTCGAGGTTTGGTTCTTGAATACCTTTTTATAGACTCTGCAGCCTCTATGCGAAATTGTGAAGTAGTTTTGTCTCTTCTACCAACCGAAACCAGGGCAAATTCCTGAGGCAATAAACCTGACAGATATAGATTATATACAGCAGGATAAAGCTTTCTATGAGCTAAATCTCCAGTACCACCAAAGATAACTAATAATGCACGTATGTCCATCGCCTCCTTTAGGAACATTTCATATGAATATTCTTAAATTGTCTAACAAGCATTTTCATTACTTATAAGGATTTAAATTAGTCTAACATAGTTATTCATACCCATAAAGAGCTTTTATGAACCATTTCATCTAAATCGCCTTAAGATACAAGCTTAAGGTAATATTTGCTTTTTTTAACTAGAAGTTTTTGATGTAATCAAATTGCTCATACTATCTACAAAAATAAATACTATGCCTGCCATAATATTTAAATAATAACTTATAATTCTCCACAGCAACATGGCAACAAAAATCAGATTGCTTGGAAAGAAAAATCTAAAAAAAATCATAAACCCTGTTTCTGATGCTCC
>JAAYGY010000079.1 GCA_012735575.1 Clostridiales bacterium | reverse complement strand
TATTTAGATACCTATGAGTTGGAAAGAGCCAGAGGTATTACTATTTTTTCCAAGCAGGCTGTATTTGAACTAGATGGCACTGAAATTACCCTCTTAGATACCCCTGGGCATGTGGATTTTTCTGCTGAAATGGAGAGAACCCTCCAGGTATTAGACTATGCCATTTTGGTAATAAGTGGTGCCGATGGTGTGCAAGGCCATACCCAGACCCTATGGCGATTACTTAATGTGTATAGGATTCCTGTTTTCCTATTTATCAACAAGATGGATCAAATAGGGACTGACAGGGATAAGTTGATGGAAGAACTAAAAAAATCTTTAAATGATGGATGAATAGACTTTGGTGCTAATAATACAAATGACTTTTATGAACAGTTGGCTATGTGTGATGAGGCAATCATGGAGGCTTATTTAGAAACAGGACATATAAGTACTTCACAGATTGCAAAGCTCATCAAAGAACAGAAGGTCTTTCCCTGTTTTTTTGGATCAGCTTTAAGACTGGTAGGTGTTGATGCATTTTTAGAAGGCATTGTAAAATATACCCAAATCCCTTTATATCCAAAGGAATTTGGAGCAAGAATATTTAAAATAGCCAGAGATGACAAGGGAAACCGTCTTACCTATATGAAGATTACTGGGGGAAAATTACAGGTAAAAGATCTATTGACCAATGGTGTATGGGAGGAGAAAGTAAATCAGATTCGTATCTATTCAGGAGAAAAGTTTGAAGTGGTTGATCAGGTGGAGGCAGGTTCTATATGTGCTGTAACGGGACTTAGTCAAACCCGACCGGGACAAGGTTTAGGGATAGAAAGAGCTTTTAGAGGGCCTTTGCTAGAGCCTGTTTTGACCTATCGGATTGTGATGCCGGAAGGTTATGATCCAAGAGTCATGCTTCCAAAGCTACGGGAGATTGAAGAAGAGGAGCCAGAACTTCGAATTGTCTGGGACGAGGAATTACAGGAAATTCAGGCACAGATTATGGGAGAAGTGCAGATAGAAATACTACAAAGTATCATAAAAGATCGATTTGATGTTGATGTTTCTTTTGATTCAGGTAGGGTCCTTTACAAAGAAACCATAGCCAATATTGTAGAAGGTGTAGGGCATTTTGAACCCTTGCGACATTATGCAGAGGTTCATTTATTGTTGGAACCAGGAGAGCGGGGTAGTGGCCTTGAGTTTGCCCTGAATTGTAGTGAAGAGGTGTTAGAGAAAAGCTGGCAAAATTTAATTCTAACCCATCTTAAGGAAAAAGGGCATAAAGGTGTATTAACAGGTTCCCCTATTACGGATATAAAAATTACTTTGGTCAGTGGACGGGCTCATAAACAGCATACACAAGGAGGAGACTTTAGGGAGGCTACTTACCGCGCAGTGCGTCAAGGGTTAAAAGAGGCTGAGTCTATATTATTAGAGCCTTACTATACATTCAGGCTGGAAATTCCTGAGAAAATGGTAGGTAGGGCTATGACAGATATTGAGCAAATGCACGGAACTTACGAAATACTTGAAGCCAAGGATGGTTGGACAGTCCTTGGCGGAAGTGCTCCCGTGGTTAACATGAGAAATTATCATGCCAAGGTGGCTGCATATACCAAAGGCGAGGGAAGGCTCTTTTGCACCCTAAAAGGATATGAGCCTTGTCATAATAGTGAAGAGGTTATAGAAAGTATTGGATACGATTCTGAAAAAGATAAGGAAAACCCGACAGGTTCCATATTTTGCAAACATGGTGCCGGATTTTCGGTTAGTTGGGATAAGGTTAAAGATTATATGCATGTGGAAAGCTACTTGGAGCAGAGAAAAAAAGAATCTTCTGAAGGGGTAGTCACTAGCAAAGCTAAAACCAGAGAGGAAAAGTGGATAAGCCTGGAAGAAGTTGATGAGATAATCAGAAGGACCTATTATGCCAATCAAGGTAAAAAGTCTTCTTGGAAAAAACGAAGATCTGCGCTAGAGAGCTATTATAGGCCTCGAAATATTACACCAAATCAAGAGCCAAAAGAAGAGTTCAAAGAAGAGTATCTTCTTGTAGATGGCTACAATATTATATTTGCATGGTCTGACCTTAAGGAAATTGCACAGGAAAATATGGATGCAGCAAGAATAAAGTTGCTGGAAGTCTTAAGTAACTATCAAGGCATTCGAAAGTGTAAAATTATTGTGGTGTTTGATGCTTACCGTGTCAAAGGACATAGGGAAGAGGTACTGACTTATAATAATATTTATATAGTATATACCAGAGAAGCCCAGACAGCTGATCATTACATTGAAAAATTTGTACATGATTACCATAAGAAGTATCAAATAACTGTAGCAACTTCTGATGCTTTAGAACAAATAATTATAATGGGCAAAGGAGCTAGGTTATTATCTGCTAATGAGCTAAAGGAAGAAGTTCAAAGAGCTAATGAAGTAGCGTTACAGGCGTATCAGGAAAAACATAGAATACAACCTAATTACTTAATGGACGAGCTTTCTGAAGATACGAAAAAAAATATTTCAAAATATCTTGAAGAAGAAAATAAATAAATTTTGTATAGGAATATTTTTCTTTATTTCCTAAAAGAGGTATTGACTTGGGGTGGCTCCAGGGTGTTAAAATTAAATTGTACTCTAGTATTATGATAGGATAAGGGGGGATATAGCTGAGATTTTATCAATATTATTAAATATTATTATTGATAAAGGAGCATAGATATGAGAAAAACACAAGTTAACCTCTTAGAAGGAAGTATAATAAAGTCCATGATTTTATTTGCCATTCCATTTCTGATATCTAATATCTTTCAACAACTTTATAACACAGTGGATACCATAATAGTAGGTCATTCTTTAGGAGAAGTATCACTAGCAGCCATAGGTGCAAGCGCACCCATATATGATCTGCTGGTTGGTTTAGCCCTTGGTATAGGGAGTGGTATGGGCATAGTTATTGGACGAAATTATGGCAGCAGGGATGAGAATTTACTTAAAAGAACTATAGCAGCCACCCTAGTTATTAGTGTCATTGTAGCCCTACTCTTTACAATCCTATCCCTTTTGCTACTAATGCCTTTACTAAAACTACTAAATACCCCGGCCGAGATATTAGATGAAGCTTATTCATATATAGTAATTATTATTCTATTTATGAGTGTATCATTGGCATATAATATTTTTTCTGGTACCTTAAGAGCTATCGGTAATAGCTTAATGCCTTTAATCTTCCTAGCAATCTCATCCGTAATCAACATTTTATTGGATTTACTTTTCATTCGAGTATTTCATATGGGTGTTCAAGGTGCAGCAATCGCAACTGTGATTTCACAAGCTATATCAGCTCTTTTATGTTTGTTATACATATATAAAGAATGTAAATTCTTGATTCCTGCAAGGAAACACTTTACCTTCCAAAAAGATTATATGAGGATCTAGTAGGCCAGGGAGTATCTATGGGTTTGATGGGATCTCTAGTAAGTATGGGTTCTGTAATAATGCAATATGCAATCAATTCAATGGGATATTTATTTATAGCTGGCCATATAGCCGCAAAAAAGTTATTCTTTTTTACGGTTATGCCCCTAGTAGCATTGTGCACATCCCTATCAACTTTTGTAGCACAAAATAAGGGAGCCAATCAAGGATTTCGTATAAGGAAAGCTGTGAGGTATTCAAATATCATCTCCATATCATGGGCGGTATTTGTTGCAGCTGCTGCCTTATTCATAGCCCCATACTTAATGAAATTACTGACTGGGTCTGAAGAGGCGACCGTCATCAATTATGGATCCACTTATATTAGGATACAAACTGCATTTTATGTGGTTTTAGGGCCTTTATTCAATTTCCGGCATTCCTTACAAGGTTTAGGTAAAAAGATCTTGCCTCTTATATCTAGTACCATAGAGATGGTAGGTAAGATTATTTTTACTTTTTTCATCATTCCCTATACAGGATATATGGGAGTTATCCTTTGTGAGCCAGTGATTTGGAGCTTTATGTTCTTGCAGCTTCTTATTGCTTTTTATAAAGAGCCTTATATAAAAGAGCATAGTCCTAAAAAGAAACCCCAAAGTCTTGGAGCATAATATTCTTTGGCCTTTCGACATAAATGTCGGAAGGCCAAGGCTTATAAATCTCCTACAATTTTAGTACCGTGAACTTCCTTTACTCCGGTTTTATTAACTATATCCATATAATTGTATCGGGTAATACCCCCACCGGCAAGTATTGTAATTCTATTTTTCCCATATTGAACTAATTCTTTTAACGTATTTAAGTTGTGAATTGCACTTTTTGGCCCACCTTTGGTTAAAACCCTGTGAATTCCCAATTCTATTAACCTATCTAATGCAGCCTTTTTATCTTCTATATAATCAAAAGCCATATGAAAGGTTATGTTTAATCCCTTTGCCTTATCAACTAATCTTTTTATAGTATCTTGGTCGATTGTGTTTTCAGGAGTTAGAGCACCAATTACAACTCCATCTACACCCAAAGCTTTACATATCTCTATATCCATTTCCATAATTTTGACTTCTTCTTTACTATATACAAAGTCCCCGCCTCTAGGACGGATAATTGTAAAAATAGGTATATTTAAAACTTCTTTCGCCATTTTAATTGTACCAAAGCTAGGTGTAGTACCACCTTCTTTTAAGTTATCACATAGCTCTATCCTATCTGCACCTAATTGACAGGCCTTTTTTGCTTCTAAGAAACTACCCACGCAGGCTTCTTTTAATACTTTCACTAGAGCTACTCCTTTCTTTAAATAACTTGTTAAAACTACTCTTTTCTATTATACATCAAATTACTTTAACCCGTTGTGCTAGTTCAACCTATGGTAGATAATACAAATAGAAAAACCCCGACACATTATGTTAACCTATTATTAAAATCTGACTTAAAATAATAGGGGGTATAACAT
>JAAYGY010000078.1 GCA_012735575.1 Clostridiales bacterium | reverse complement strand
TGGCGGGCTGAGGTCTTTTGATTTAATCATGGTTATGACAAAAGGCGGCCCTGGTTTTGCCACAAGCCTTATTTCATATGTGATATATAAACTGTATGCAAACTCTCTTTATGGTCTGTCAACTGCTGGGAATGTGATTTTATTTATTGTAATAGGAATTTTAGCCTTTCCCCTTTATAAATATTTGACTAGAACCGAGGTGGAGCTGTGAAAATAAAAAAGAGAAAACGTAATATACCCATGCTTATAGCACAGATTATTGCTGTAATCATGGCTGCAATTATATACGGGGTGCCCTTTTATTTCGTTATAGTCAACTCATTAAAGAATCATACCGAAGCAGGTTTGATGAATATATCCTTTCCCAGTGAATTACTTTTTATCAATTACCTGGACGTTTTAAAGGCGGATGACTACGCTGTACTTCGCGCTTTTCGCAACAGTATTATTATAACATTCTTTTCTGTACTGATTCTGGTTATAGTAGCCAGTATGCTAGGCTATATCATTCAGCGTAGAAATGATAAATTAAGCGATTTATTGAACTTCCTCATACTAACGGGATTAATGATACCTCCTGCTATCGTACCTACAATTTGGATTATGCAGTCTATTGGAGTCTTTAAGACCCTGCGTGGTATGGTTCTGGTAGAGGTTGCGCTTCACATGTCTTTTTGCACTATAATGTACCGCGGCGCCATGGCTTCAATTCCCCGTGAACTTGATGATGCAGCCATTATAGATGGATGTAGTAGTATAAGGTTGTTTTCCATGATAATTTTCCCTCTGTTAAAATCGGTTACTTCAGCCGTTATCATCATTACTTCGGTAGGAATATTTAACGATTTCGTGAATCCCCTCTTTTTCCTGCCTGGAAAAGAGAATGTAACCATACAGACTACACTATACCAGTTTACAGGTATGTATTATAACCAGTGGAATTTACTCTTTGCAGATGTTGTTATTATCACCATACCACCCTTAATTCTATTTATTTTCTTTAATAAGCGAATTATCGATGGTATGGTTGCAGGTGCAATAAAAGGCTAGGTTTAATATAACCAATAAACTAATAACTGGTGAACACATCCTTAGAAGATGTGTTTATCAGTTTATTGTGAGATAAAGGATATTCTATTTATTTGCTACAACTAGTTGTAAGCAAAACAAATATTTGCTAGTACAGCAAACAAATATAAAAATTTTAGTCAGTTTTGGATTATGGAAAGGCCATAGAATTTAAAGATGGAGGCAATGCTGATTTTAACTGGTTCGGTTATAAACCATGCTTAGATCAACCAGATTAAAATGCAGTTGCCAAAATAGCCTTTGGATTAAAAAATATATTAAAATTCAAGAAAATATTAAGAAGGAGTGATGCTAATGTTAAAAGCCGTAAGGCTAAGATGCGAGTATAAAGACAATCCTATAGGTATTGGGGAAACAAACCCTGTATTTGGATGGATACTGGAATCAGATGGCAGAAATGTTGTTCAGGAGACTTATCATCTTCAAGTGG
>JAAYGY010000077.1 GCA_012735575.1 Clostridiales bacterium | reverse complement strand
CATACTTTTGCATGCTCCGGAATTGACTTCGCTTTACACTGTTTAATTTTCAAGGATCAATTTCTTTTCACGCCCCTTCCGAGGCGACTTCTCCATGTTAACAAATATTTTTCTTTTTGTCAACAGGATATTTGTAAGATTTTTTTAGAGATTATGTTTTGCCTTTTTTGCGACAACGTTTTATATCTTAACACATTAATTTTAGTATGTCAACACCTTAATTTTTTTATTCTTTTTTTGTGTTTTATTGCGCCATTATGCCTTTAAATGCATCTTGGAGCCATACTTTGTCCCAGATAGATCTAAAGCATCAATCGGTTAGATTTTTTACTTTTATAATGGTTAGATATAATTATTTCATTGTACAAGATAATCTAGCACAATAGATTAACTTATGATAAACTTAATAGTGTAATAATTATATCCTTCCTATATACACTAAATAGATTCTTAACCCATGGCCTGAAATTTTTATAGACAGATATACTTAGAACGGAATAATAACAGCAAGAAAATAAATGCTAAACATATAGCAAGGAGGAATGATTTATGTCAAGAGCTGACGGCATGAATTACGCACCCAAAGGCAAGCCTAAACCTGTTTGTGATAAAGGTGAATTTGTTTTTTCAGCTATAGCTTTAGACCATGGTCATATCTATGGAATGACCAACGGACTAATTGAAGCTGGCGGGGTTATAAAATCAGTGTACGATCCCGATCCGAAAAAAGTTGAAGCCTTCTGTAAAGCCTATCCTGATGCTAAACCGGCATCCTGTGAACAGGAGATATTAGATGATAAGGAAGTTATGTTGGTAGCTGGTGCAGCGATTCCATCTGAAAGATGTGCTCTGGGACTGCGGGTTATGGACAGCGGTAAGGATTATTTTACAGACAAAACCCCTTTTACTACCCTTGAACAGTTAGAAGCAGCAAAGGCAAAAGTTAAAGAAACCAATAAAAAGTACATGGTTTACTTTAGCGAGCGACTACATACTGAAAGCGGTATGTTCGCAGGGCAACTTATTAAAGACGGAGCTATAGGCAAGGTTATCCAGGTAATTGGCCTTGGACCTCATAGATTAAATGCTGCCAGCAGACCCGAATGGTTCTTTCAAAAAGATAAGTATGGCGGCATACTCTGCGATATAGGTAGCCATCAGGTAGAACAGTTCCTTTTTTATGCTGACGTTAAAAATGCCATTGTAACCAAAAGCCATGTAGCCAACTATAATCATCCTCAATATCCTGAACTGGAAGACTTCGGTGAGGCAATGCTGGTAGGTGACAATGGAGCTACCAATTACTTCAGGGTTGACTGGTTTACACCCGATGGCTTAAGTACCTGGGGAGACGGCAGGACTTTAATACTTGGTACAAAAGGATATATAGAACTGCGAAAATATGTTGATATAGCCCGATCAGATACTCCAGATCATGTGTACATGGTTAACGACGAAGGCGAACATTACTTCAATGTTGCAGGTAAAGTAGGCTATCCTTTCTTTGGCCAGTTAATACTGGATTGCCTAAACCGCACTGAAAACGCCATGACTCAAGAGCATGCTTTTAAAGCTGCTGAGCTTTGTCTAAAAACTCAAGAGGTTGCCGTTAAAATAAATGTAGATCATGAATGATTATACAAAAACAGCTTCCTTATTAATACATTTAAAGGAAGCTGTTTTTTTAAGTTAAATTTAATTTATTATAAACCTATTTTCTGGAAACCACAAACAAAATTTCTTCAGCCTCTGGTGACTCCTCTTCTGTAAAATCTTTTATTTCTCCTTTTATCCAAGACATACCCTTTTCTATCTTTATATGCTTTTCTTCTACTAAATCCAAAAAGTCCTTGGCGGTGAAAAGATGAATATTAGGTGTATCGTACCAATAATAGGGCAAAGCCTTTGTACGAGGCATTCTCTGAGTTTTCACAAAGGATTCTATTACTCCTTTATATCCAAAGTTAGGAAAACTAACAATCCCTGACTTACCCAGCCTTAACATTTCATCCAACAAATCCAAAGGCTTTGTAACAGATTGTAAAGTCATTTCTAATATAACATAATCAAAAAAGTTATCAGGAAATTGATGCAGTCCATGGTCAATGTCTGCATGATATACAGGAACCCCGTTTTCAATGCACCCTTCTACTCTAACAATGTTTTTTTCCACACCCAGGCCCCAAACATTTTTTTGTTCTATTAATCTTTTTAATAACTCTCCATTCCCACAACCTAGATCAAGGACCGATGCTCTATGGGGTATTAAATCAAATATAACCTGGTGGTCCCATCTAATTCCCAGTTCAACTCTATATACCATGAGTTATTCCTCCCTTTAAAAATTTAGAGATAATAGGCGTTAATTTATCTACCTCCAAGAGGAAAGCATCGTGACCATAGGTTGAAGGTATGTCTACATAGGTAACATTTTTCCTGTTTCTATACAAAGCAAAGGACAGTTCCTTCATTTGTTCCGGGGTATATAGCCAATCCGATGAAAAGGAGACAAGGAGAAATTTTGCCTTTGCTCTACTACAGGCTTTTTCCAGATCTCCATCACCCCAGTCGGCAGCATCATAATAATCCATGGCCCTGGTTATATATAAATAGCTGTTGGCATCAAATCTGGCCACAAAGGATTGTCCCTGATATTGCAAATAACTCTCCACCTCAAAATCCACTCCTAGATGAAAACCAGGCCTACTCCCGCTCTCTCTATATCTTCTGCCAAACTTTTCCCTCATAGATGTTTCAGACAGATAGGTTATATGTCCCAGCATCCTGGCTATGGCCAGACCTTGAGCAGGAAACTCATCATCATAATATTTTCCATTATTGAAATTTTTATCATTTAAAATAGAATTTCGAGCCACTACATTAAAAGCTAAACCCTGAGCACTAAGCCTGGCTGAAGATGCTAAAATTATAGCCCTTTCCACCCGGTCGGGATAGGCCAGGCTCCATTCAAGAGCCTGCTGCCCTCCCAGTGAACCTCCCACCACAGCATATAGGCGCTCTATTCCCAGGTGGGTAATTAATCTCTCCTGCAGCCTAACCCAGTCTCCCACGGTAACAATAGGAAAATCAAGACCATAAGGCTTTCCCGTCCCGGGATTGATGGAGGCAGGTCCTGTAGTTCCATAACAGCCGCCCAGAACATTGGAGCATATAACACAGTACTTACTTGTATCGAGGGCCTTGCCAGGACCTATCATGGTATCCCACCATCCAGGCCGGTCAGTTCTCCAGGTTCGCCCCATCTCATCAGCTGTTTCATCCCATCCGGCAGCATGTGCATCTCCCGACAGGGCGTGTAAGAGTAATATAACATTATCCTTTTTTTCATTCATCTGCCCATATATCTCATACTCTACATCTATGGGAGCCAGCTCCTCACCGCAGTCCAGTAAAAGAGGCTTATTTTCATCTGCTAACCGGACTGTATATGGCCTGGTCCAACCCACAGATGTAGGGGAATCTGGCGATTCATATTTTTTCTTTGTCCTCGAAGTTCTTACCCTGTTGACCTTCATCACTTTTCTCTGTCTCTCCTTCTATTCTTGACTTGCTTTTAATGCTTGATCTAAATCAGCCAGTATGTCTTCTATATCTTCTAGTCCTACTGAAAATCTAATAAAATCGTCAGTTATTCCTGATGCAGCCTGCTGCTCTGGTGTTAACTGCTGGTGAGTAGTAGAGGCTGGATGAATAATAAGGCTTTTGGCATCTCCAATATTGGCCAGATGAGATAAAAGTTTTATTGATTCAATAAACTTAATACCTGCTGGTTTTCCACCCCTTATTCCAAAGCCTATAATAGCTCCCTGACCCTTTGGCAGATATTTCTTTGCATTCTTATAATCAGCATGACTCTCAAGGCCTGGATAGTTCACCCAGGATACTGCTGGATGGTTTTCCAACCATTTGGCAACTTTTATGGCATTTTCGCAATGTTTTTGTATTCTCAAAGGCAGTGTTTCCAAACCTTGGATAAACAGGAATGAATTAAAAGGTGACAGTGCCGGTCCAAGATCTCTCATAAGCTGTACCCTTGCCTTGGTTATATAGGCCGCTTCCTTAAAGGTTTCCCAATAATTTATACCATGATATGCAGGATCAGGCTGGTTAAGTTCAGGAAACTTTTCATTACTCCAGTCGAATTTACCAGCATCTACAATAGCGCCCCCTATAGATGTGCCGTGCCCTCCTATGAATTTTGTTAAGGAATGTACCACTATATCAGCACCATGCTCTATTGGACGGAATAAGTAAGGGGTAGTAACGGTACTATCCACTACAAAGGGAATACCATATTTATGGGCTAAATTTGCTATAGCCTCAAAATCATCTACATTGTTTCTTGGATTTCCTATGGATTCTGTATATATAAGCCTGGTATTCTCATCAATTAGCTTTTCAGCTTCATCTAAATCTGATAAATCAGTAAAACGTGCCTCAATGCCTAGTTTGCCCAAAGTATGCTCAAAGAGAGTATATGTTCCTCCATATATATACTTGGATGTTATAAAGTTTTGCCCTGCACTAGCTATATTTAATATTGCCAGAGCAATAGCAGCCTGACCTGATGATGTGGCCAGTGTTCCTACTCCTCCCTCTAACTGTGTCAGCCTTTCTTCTAACACTGTGGTAGTAGGATTTCCTATACGGGAATAGATATTTCCTGTTTCTTTTAGGGCAAAAAGATTCCCTGCATGCTCCACCGAATCAAAAACATAAGAAGATGTCTGATAAATAGGGACTGCTCTGGATTTGGTATCTGAATCAGGCGTATGTCCCCCATGAATAGATATTGTATCAAAATTGTATTTATTGTTATTTGCCATTCTTATCAACCCTTTCAAAATTTATTATATTTTTATATACCCAAAAACCCCTCTTCTTATCATTAATAAGAAGAGGGGTTAATAATACAAGGCTTCCTCTTCTTATCTTTCTGACCTAGGTCAGCTGGAATTGGCACCTTTTCAGATTCCTCTGAAGGTTGCCGAAGGTTCATTGGGCCAGTCCCTCCCCTTCTCTTGATAAGAAGTTTTTCATAATTTTTATTAAATTGTTTATATTAAATTGTTTGTATTATACATTACTGTATTTGGTCTGTCAATATATTTTTTTAATTTATTGAATAATTTTTTAATATTTTTAATTAAAAGGAGGTAGATGAATATCTACCTCCTACCCAATTACTCTACTGGCTCTTCTCCAAATCCTAAAAATCGGCTATCACCCATAAATAGCAGAAGTAATATTATGATAATAAGTATTGTAAAATCGTCTCCTTTTCCACAACCTTTTCCAAAATCTCCAAAGCCGTCATCACCTAATAGCAGCAGAATAAGTAAAATTAAAATAATAATGGATTCATCAAACTTACCCTTGCCATATCCGCTTGCGCCATATCCAAAGCCCATACCAACACCTCACTTAAATTATTAATTAAGTACAAAGGATACTTTCATACTATTCATGGTCCATAGAAAGTGTGAATACAAAAATGCTGTTCCTTTTTGCATAGGAACAGCATTTACTTCTATTCCTCCTCAACTGCTTCACTAAAGAATCTTACACCACTATTATTGAAGAATAATACTACTAAAAGCAGGAAGAAGAATAACAGTTCATCTCCATTATCGAAGCAACCAGAATTGCAGAATATAATTACCAGCAATAGGAAGAAAAATAATATAGATTCATCTTTACCTTTGCCTTTTCCAGAGCCGAATCCAAAACCCATATTTTCACTCCTCTCCTAAACAGATGTAATTAGTTTCACTATATACTATGCTATTTATTTTTTTAGTGTGATATAGGCCGCAGGCTTTTTCACCTTTTTGTCTCTTATTCATATTATAGTTACATAGGCATTTAAGGTGTATTTGTTTTTGCATAAATAATACTAATATGGAGGTTTTTCTATGGGGCATAATATTGATGAGAGAAAAATAAGAGAGTTGCTTGAAAAGTACAAAAATGCAAAATTCCTACATAATGGCAGATCTTTAGAGGAAGGAATTGATTGTCTGGGTTTTGTTATACTTTTTTACAGGGATTTAGGTATTGAACTCCCAAATGATGATGGAAAACCCATAGAAGAAGACTGGTATAAAAAAGATCCGGACCGTTATATAAGAGCTATAAAAAGTTTAGGTTTTAAAGAGGTTAAATACCGGGATCTGCGTCCCCTGGATATGGTCTACTTTGCCATTAGCAAGAACATAATTACCCACACTGGAATAATGATAAATCGCAAGGAATTTGCACATATGTCTCCAAACAAAGGATTTCTAATAAGCAGATTGGAACGAGGCTGGCTATCTAGAGCACGTGGTGCCGTTAGGGTTATTCAATAGTTATCCACATTCTGTTTTGTTTTTTATATCCTTTTTATGATTTTTTCTGATAGGTTATCCACATAATTAACAAAACATCCGCTAAAAGCGGATGTTTTATCAGTGGGATAGCTTTTGGATCCCTATTTCTATTCTTTTTAAAGATTCTTCTTTACCTAAAAGTACTAAAAGATCGGTTCCTCCTCCTGGAGACGATGGCTTTCCAGATAGGGCTGTACGTATAGGCCATAGCATCTGACCATTTTTTATACCAATTTCCTTTATAGTATCAAAGAGTACTTTATGGACAGTCTCATCGTTCCACTCATCCAAACTACTTAAAACTTGGTAAGCCTTCTTTAAATTTTCCAGGGAGTTTTCATGGTTAGTTTTCATCTTTTTGTGGACAAATAAATCTACATCATAATCTGGCAACTCATCTATAAAGTCCACATGCCCCTCTATATCCTCTAAAGTTTCTACCCGAGTATGGAGAAGCTTACTAAGCACGTCAAAATCAACATTTTTAGAGGATATATATTTTTCATAATAAGGTTTGGCTAGTTCATGAAACTCCTCTACACTCTTTTTCCTAATATATTCTCCATTCATCCACCTAAGCTTGTTAACATCGAATACAGCCGGTGACTTATTTAATCCTTTAATATCAAAACTTTGCACCAGTTCCTCTAAGGTAAAGAACTCCTGCTCTGTGCCTGGGCTCCAGCCCAATAGTGCTATATAGTTTATAATAGCCTCAGGTAGATACCCCTTCTCATAGAAGTCCTCAAAGGAAGCATCCCCTTCCCTCTTACTAAGCTTTTTACCTCCCTCTTTCATAATAAGGGGTAAATGAATATAAGTTGGAATCTCCCATCCAAAAGATTCATAGATTAGATTATATTTGGGTGTTGAGGATAGATATTCACTTCCCCTAATAACATGGGTTATTTTCATTAGATTATCATCTACTACATTGGCAAAATTGTAGGTGGGCAATCCATCACTTTTTAGAAGTACCCCCTCATCCAGCTCCCCATTATCCACTGTAATGGATCCATACACGGCATCTACAAAGGTAGTCTGCCCTGTTTCAGGGATTCTCTGCCTAATTACATAGGGCTCGCCCGCTTCCAGTTTTGTCTCCACCTCTTCTTTAGTAAGCCTCTTGCAATGGCCATCATATTTAAAGGCGCTGTTATTCTTTTCAGCTTCCTCTCTCAATTTATCCAGCCTTTCCTTACTACAGAAACAATAATAGGCACCACCTAATTCCACTAGCTTTTGGGCATATTTCCTATATATGTCTTTTCGCTGACTTTGAACATAGGGACCATAAGGCCCGCCAATATCAGGTCCTTCGTCATGCTGCAATCCTACCAGTTTTAAGGTTTTATAAATAACATCTACCGCATCTTCTACATATCTTTTCTGATCCGTATCCTCTATTCTTAATATAAATTTGCCGCCTGCATTTTTTGCAATCAGGTAAGTATATAGAGCTGTCCTAAGGTTTCCAATATGCATATATCCTGTAGGGCTGGGGGCAAACCTGGTTCTTACTTCTTTCAATCCTATAACCTCCTGTTTTTGATATTCAAATAATAGAGCCTCCCATCCTAATTATAGAACGAAAGGCTCTTACCTACTCCTTCTAATTACTGGGTTTGTAGGAGCTCTTCAAAGGTACTATTAGATTAAATACCAGATTATCCGGTTTAGAGTCTTTTATATCGGTAAAGAAATAACCCTGTCTGAAAAATTGGAAGCGTTCGCCTGTCTTAACTCCCTTTAAGAAAGGCTCCACATAGCCCTTTAGTACCTTAACAGAATTTGGATTATACTCCAACTCTCCCTCTTCATTCTCTAAGAAGAGATAATCATATAATCTTATTGTAGCAGGTTCTGCATGCTGGGCTGAAACCCAATGCAATGTACCCTTGACCTTCCTGTTAGCTGAACCTGTGCCACTTTTAGTATCTGGATCGTAAGTACAGTGTACTTCTATTATTTCCCCGGTTTCTGGATCCTTTACTACATCATGACATTTGATTATATAAGCATTTTTTAGACGTACCTCTTTTCCAAGAGTTAGGCGGAAGAATTTCCTAGGGGGATTTTCCATAAAGTCTTCCTTTTCTATATATAAAACCCTGGAGAAAGGCACTTGTCTGGTTCCAGCTTCCGGATCCTGAGGATTGTTTTCCACTTCCATATATTCTACCTTATCTTCGGGATAATTGGTTATAACCAGCTTTAAAGGATCTAGAACTCCCATTACCCTTTGAGCAGTCTGATTTAATTCCTCTCTAATGCAGTGTTCTAATAAAGCTATATCTACTACGCTGTTAGTTTTTGCAACTCCTACCCTTTCAGCAAAATCTCTTATGGAAGATGGGGTATATCCTCTTCTTCGAAGGCCTGACAGGGTGGGCATCCTGGGGTCATCCCATCCATCTACCAATCCTTCTTCTACCAATACCCTTAATTTACGCTTACTCATAACAGTGTTGGTAAGCTCCAGTCTGGCAAACTCTATCTGCACTGGAGGATTGGGGAAAAGACCTATCTCCCTCAACACCCAATCATATAAAGGCCTGTGGTCTTCAAACTCCAAGGTACATATGGAATGGCTTATATTTTCCAAAGCATCGGAGATGGGATGGGCATAATCATACATTGGATATATACACCATTTATCTCCCGTTCTATGATGAGGAATATAAGCAATCCTGTAAAGCACCGGATCTCGCATATTCATATTTGGAGAAGCCATATCAATCTTTGCTCTTAATACCTTGGAACCTTCTTCAAACTCTCCCGCCTTCATTCTTTCAAAGAGATCCAGATTCTCTTCCACAGAGCGATCTCTATAGGGACTATTTTTACCAGGTTCAGTTAAAGTCCCTCTATACTCCCTAATCTCCTCTGGTGAAAGATCATCCACATAGGCCTTGCCTTTCTTTATAAGAAGTACAGCATACTCATACATTTTATCAAAATAATCCGATGCAAAATACAGTCTGTCCTCCCAGTCAAAGCCCAGCCACCTTACATCTTCCATAATAGACTCGATGTATTCTATCTCTTCTTTAGCCGGGTTTGTATCATCAAAGCGCAGATTACATAGTCCGTTATACTTGGCTGCCGTTCCGAAATTTAAGCATATGGACTTGGCATGCCCTATATGAAGATAGCCATTGGGCTCAGGTGGGAATCTGGTATGTACTCTTTCATACACTCCCTCTTCCAAATGCTTGTCAATAATATCGTGGATAAAGTTACTGCCAATATTCACTTCTACATTGCCCGTGTCCTTGTTTTTGCTATTATCCATATACTGCATTCTCCTTATCATTAATTTACTATTAATTTACCATCTATCTTAAGCCATCTCTTAAAATTTCCTTATTATACACTGTCCTTTTATTCTACCATTATTTAAATTTTTCATCAACTGCGCCCTGTTATTTTTCCACTTATTATGGTATCATATTTACAAAGTATAATTGAATAATTTCAAGTTAAGGAGTATAAATATGCTGGATATAAAACAAATGATAGCGGAAATTTTAGAAGAAAAAATTTCTAGTCTAAGTAGCGAGGACATTTACAATATGCTGGAATATCCTCCAGATGACAAGATGGGGGATGTGGCCCTGCCCTGTTTTAAATTAAGCAGGATTCTAAGAAAATCCCCTGTTCAGATAGCTGAGGAGCTGGTAAATGAAATACCAGCTAATCCTAGAATTGAAAAGGTGGAGGCCGTATCTGGATATTTAAACTTTTTTCTGGACAAAGTAAGTTTTATAGAGGATGTACTATCCACTGTTTTAAAAGAGCAGGATAGATATGGTGCTAGTAACATAGGTAAAGGGAAGAATATTGTAATAGATTATTCAGCACCTAATATAGCAAAACCTTTTCATATAGGGCATCTTCGGTCAACAGCCATAGGAAACTCATTATATAAGATTTTTAAATTCTTAGGCTATAACCCTGTTGGAGTTAATCACCTGGGAGACTGGGGAACCCAGTTTGGTAAGCTTATCGTTGCTTATAAAGAATGGGGTTCAAAAGAAGCCATAGAAAATGGTGGTATCAAGGAACTTATGGCCATATATGTTAAATTCCACGAGGAAGCAGAAAAAGATCCTTCCTTGGAAGACCAAGCCAGGGAATGGTTTGTAAAGATGGAAAAGGGAGATCCGGAGGCCCTGGAGTTATGGCAGTGGTTTAAAGATATCAGTCTCAAAGAGTTCAATAAGGTATACGATCTTTTGGATATTACCTTTGACTCCTATGCTGGTGAAAGCTTTTACGAAGATAAGATGCCTGCTGTAATTGAAGAGCTTAAGGAGAAGAACCTGCTAACCGAAAGTGAGGGTGCTTTAATAGTAGACTTAGAGGAATACAATATGCCTCCCTGCCTAATTGTAAAAAAGGATGGAAGTACTTTATATGCTACAAGAGATATAGCAGCTGCTATATACCGTAAAAATACCTATGATTTTGAAAAGTGCATATACGTCACCGGAGCAGCTCAAAGCCTACATTTTAATCAATGGTTTAAAGTTATTGAGCTTATGGGTTATGACTGGCATGATCAACTAATCCATGTGCCCTTTGGTATTGTAAGCCTGGGCGGCGAAAAACTGGCCACCCGTACTGGAAAAGTCGTGTTGCTGGAAGATATCCTTGACCAGGCTATCAATAAAACTTTAGAGATCATCAATCAGAAAAATCCTAACCTTGAGAATAAAGAAGAAGTAGCACGCCAGATGGGTGTGGGAGCAGTGATCTTTAGCGATCTTAGCAACAATAGAATAAAGGACGTATCCTTTTCATGGGAAGAGATGCTAAATTTTGATGGCGAAACTGGACCCTACGTACAATACACCCATGCCAGAGCATGCAGCCTGCTTCGAAGAGCCGAAAAAGAGGTTGATCCAAACTTTGATGCAAAACTTTTATCTACCTATGAGGAATTTAAGGTAGTAAAAACCCTGTATCTATTCCCGGATAAAATTATGGCGGCTATGAAGGAGCTTGAGCCATCTATTATTACCCGTTATCTGGTGGACTTGGCTCAGGACTTCAACCGCTTCTATCATGAACATCCTATCCTGGTAGAAGATGACACTTTAAGAAATGCAAGACTGGCTCTTGTATCTGCTGTAAGAGATACTCTGAAAAATGGACTACAACTTATAGGGCTAAGCGCGCCTGAAAGGGTCTAATAGGAGGTTTATAGGATTGAAGAGAATAGTTTTAACCGGGGGTGGAACTGCCGGCCATGTAACACCCAATATAGCTTTGATTCCGGAACTGAAAAAAGAAGGCTGGGATATTCATTATATCGGCACTGAAAAGGGCATGGAACGCGGTCTTATATCCAAGGAAAACCATGTCACCTATCATGTAGTAAAATCGGGCAAGCTTAGAAGATATATGGATCTCCAAAATTTTATCGATCCTTTTAGGGTAGTGCATGGAGTGGGGCAATCAATAAACCTAATCCGAAAATTAAAGCCAAATATAATATTTTCCAAGGGCGGCTTTGTTTCTGTTCCAGTGGTTCTGGGAGGCTGGGCAAACAGGGTACCTGTTATAATCCATGAATCTGATATTACCCCAGGTCTGGCAAATAAGATATCCTTTCCCTTCGCTACCAAGGTTTGTACAACTTTCCCGGAAACTACAGAGCATTTTAAAGGGGATAAGGGTATTTATACCGGCACACCTCTGCGCAAGGACCTGCTAGCAGGGGATGCCGAGACAGGCAGAAAAATTTGTGGCTTTACCGATAAAAAACCTGTACTTATGGTTATGGGGGGAAGTTTGGGTGCTGTTGCCATAAATAAAATGATTCGAAATATATTAGGCAGGTTAATAAGCCGTTTTAATGTGGTTCATTTATGTGGCAGAAACAATCTGGATACATCCCTTATGGATGTTCCAGGATATAAGCAGTTTGAATATGTAGATAAGGAACTCCCCCATATAATGGCTTTGGCCAGCCTTATAGTATCCCGGGCCGGCGCCAATTCAATACATGAATTTCTAGCCCTTAAAAAACCCAATATACTAATTCCCTTACCCTTAAGCGCCAGCAGGGGTGACCAAATTTTAAACGCCCGCTCCTTTGAAAGACAGGGTTTTAGTAAGGCGCTGGATCAGGATACCTTAACTGAAGATGAGCTTTTAATAGCTATACTTGATGTCTATGCCAACAGACAAAAATACATTGATAATATGTCCAAAACCGATCACACAAAAGGAACTGAAAAGATATTAAAACTAATAAATGAACTTGCAAAATAATAAAAGGGGCTTTAATGGTGCTTTACCATAGGGATTTATAATCTCTTAAATAATTCGGCATAGTCGGCTGTATCGGCTATGCCGTTTTGCTTTCTGTATTAGGAATATCTATAGCACCAATGCAGTTATAGTATATCCTTATTTTCTGCTGTCTTTTGCCATTAACTTTCTCAGCTTTAAAGACGATTATCTTGTCCACAAATTCCCTAATAATTTCTGCATCAAGTTCTTCAATCTCAGTGTACTTTTTTACTAGCTTTAGAAAATTATCTGTATTCAAAGCTTGGTCTTTGACAGTCTTTATTTTTTCACTAAGAAATTCTACTTTCTCTTTTAGTTCTTCTTGCTCTTTTTCATAGTCAGAATACATCTTAATAAACCTATCTTCTGTTAGCTTACCAAAGACATGGTCTTCATAGAGCTTGCCAATAATAGTATCAAGGGCAGATATTCTGTTTACAGCTTCATCTAGCTCCTTTTGATTTTGCCTTTGCTCCTTAAGCAAATTCTTCTCAGTTTTATGCATAACTAATTT
>JAAYGY010000076.1 GCA_012735575.1 Clostridiales bacterium | reverse complement strand
TGTCATCCTGATATTGTGTTAAAAGAGTTGGATAAGCAGTTAAAGCATACCAAGGAGTGTAAGGATTTTCGGGAGTTAAGAAAGGCTTTTGATAGTGAGTATAATGGTTATGGTATGCCCTATGCATTCAGCTATGCCAATGAAGTGGTGACAAAGGCTGTATGTATATTCAGGATGGTAGAGGGCAACACCAAAGACGCTATGATAGCAGCGGTGAATATGGGAAGGGACACCGATTGTATAGCAGCTATAGCCAGCGGCATTTCTGGGGCCCTGACTGGTGCAAAATCTTTACCCCAAGAATATATCGATCAAGTAGACTATGCAGCTAGTGTAAATGTATATACCAATACCCAGAGGACTTTAAGAGAGCATGCTGATGGATTATACAAGGCTTGGCAAAATAGGGTAAATAAGTTCAAAGAATATATAAAGCTAATGGAAAATTACCAATCTTGATCAGTTTTATAATTAAGATTTAAGGGGGATATAACTATATGAAATTTTTTACTGCTGATAGTAAAGGAAAGGTTCACATTATCAGGCTTGATCAGGGCGATTATTTACTGGAATCAATCTGCCAACTAATTAAGGAAAAGGATATTAAACAAGGAGTAGTTATATCAGGTATTGGAACCTTGGATAGGTGTATAATGCATATGGTTACCACTACAGGATATCCTCCTGAGGAGTATTTTGCAACCTGGGAGGATGAACCTCTGGAATTATTGTCCATACAAGGAGTTATTGCAGATGGGTCTCCGCACCTTCATATGGTAGTTTCCGATAGCCAAAAGGCTTATGGAGGACATTTGGAGGAAGGATGCAGGATATTGTATCTAGGAGAAGTGGTAATACTGGAGTTAGAGGATAATGGTATGCGAAGGACACCCAATGAAAAAGGAATTATGATGTTGGGATTATAGAGTAAATAGGTTAAATAAACTAAAAAAACAAACCTACAGGCAACTATATTTAGTTGCTTGTGGGTTTTTGTAGTTTTACTTTTCAAACCAGCGCTTGTAGCCAGGGTTAAATTTTTAAGGGTAAATGGAATATTTTACACTTAATAACATATCATGGTTGACAAAAAAAGAGTATGTGTACTATTCTATATACAAGCAGAACTCATCATGAGGATTAACGTGTACGTGGGAGAAGGAGTTTGAAATTTAAATAATATATTAAGTTTATGGTGGACATTTCGACTCTTTATTAGAGATACCGCAAGGAAATAATTTTTATAAAGGCATAACCAACTGATTAGGTAGAGGAGATGTTGGCGTTATGGATATCCTAAACAGGAGAAAACCAAACTTTGAAAACCTTTTAAAGGTACTTAGATGCCAAAAGCCTGACAGACCCACCTTATTTGAAATGTTTATGAATGACAAGCTGTACGAGATTATAACGGGAAGAAAGTCGCCGGGAGGCCAAGACCAGCTGGAATATTTAAAATTCCTTGTTGATGCATTTGTAGGTGCAGGCTATGATTATGTTACAACCCATGCCTCTGATTTTGGCTTTGCTGACAATCAACGTCAAAAGAAAGAAACCATTTCCCTTAATGAAAATGCAATAATCTATGATGAAAAAACCTTTGAGGAATTCCAGTGGGAGGATCCGGAAGATTACGATACCTCCAAACTGGAAAAGATTAAGGATTATCTGCCGGAAGGAGCAAAGCTGGCTGTTATGGGCCCTGGAGGAGTATTAGAGAATGTTATGTCCCTTACAGGTTATGATAATCTCTGCTATATGTTGTATGAGAATCCAGACCTTCTAGAACAGATATTTAAAGAAGTGGGCCAAAGACTGGTCAAGTATTATGAAATAGCAGTTCAGTATGATAGTGTAGGCATGCTCATATCCAATGACGACTGGGGATTTAATACCCAGACATTTCTTTCACCAGATGCAATGAAAAAATATGTATACCCTTGGCATAAGAAAATTGCAGATGTAGCACATAAAAACAACAAACCTGTTATCTTGCATTCATGTGGATACGTTCTTGATGTAATGGATGATATAGTCCATACCCTTCAATATGATGGAAAGCATTCCTATGAAGACAATATTATGAGTGTAGAGGATTTCTATGATAAATGGAAGGGGCAGATAGCTGTATTAGGCGGGATTGATGTAAACTTCCTGATAAACTCTTCAGTAGAGGATATAAGAAAACGATCCCGGGCTATGATAGAAAGAAGTTTAGATAGTGGAGGCTATGCTTTGGGGACTGGAAACAGTGTACCAGTATATATTCCTGTGGAAAAATACTTTGCTATGATATCAGTTATTCATGATGATTACTAAAGATAACCTTGTTTGCCTAACCAGTAAAGTAATTCTTTGAATCACTCATGGCTAAAGTCATGAGTGATTCAAAATCTTCTAGTACTAGCTCTAACTTTTAAGCTAGGTGATAAAACAATGTTTTCCACATTTTTGTCTTTCCGGACTAAAGAGAGAAGAGTTTGAACAGCGTATCTTCCAATAGAATAAGCTGGCTGATGCACGGTGGTTAGTGGAACATCTAAGAGATCGCAAATAAAAATATCATCATAGCCCACTACAGAAATATCCTCGGGAATTTTAAGGCCGTAGTCTCTTGCTGCCTTATAGATTCCCAGAGCCATCATATCGTTAAAGCAGAATATGGCAGTGACGCCTAAGCCTCTCATATAAGATAGACAATCATATCCAGATTGTATTTGAAAATCACCTTCTCTTATTAAGGAATTGTCGAAGGAAATATTAAATTCTTTTAATGCTTTCTTGTATCCTGATAAACGTTTTATTGAAGTATCGCTTTGCATAGGTCCTGTCAAACATCCAATTCTTTGGTGTCCTAATTCAAGAAGATGCTTTGTTGCTATATATCCACCAACCTCATTATCCATAAGTACTGATTTTGCATATGGAAAATCTATAGGGCGATCCACAACTACAAAAGGAATTTGTGATGAATGTATTTTTTGACAAATGGTTTGATTAGTGGATGCATCGGTGCTAGAAGAGGAGACATAAATAATCCCATCAACCCGATTTGCGATCATTGTATCCACATATTCAAGATCAGTAGAGATATATTCGTCGGAGCTGGAAAAAGTTATACTATAACCTGCTTTGCGAGACTCCACTTCACAACCTTTGCATAGTTCAGCAAAGAAAACGTTACTAATATCTGGAATAATCATTCCAAAGGTAGAAGAACTTTGTTTAGCCAGGTTAACAGCTAATTTATTGGGAACGTATTTCTTTTCTTTAGCAATTTTTAAAATTTTTTCTTTAGTTTTATCTGAAATCCTACTTGGTTTATTATTTAATACTAGTGAGACGGTGGTAGTAGATACACCAGCTGCTTTAGCGATATCTTTGATTGTTGTTTTAGTTTCACGCATATAGTCATTCCTTTCTTTTCTTTTCGGTGGACTACATTTATATATACAGATATCATGCCGCTAAAATTGATGGTCCACCGAATTATTTTCGTTTATATTCTATCTGCTACAACTATTGTATATCGTAAAAATAACACAAATTATAAATCATTAATATATCTTGAAAGTCATATCTATTTTACCAATCTTATAAATATCAATATATATAATAAAATAAGTATGTCAAGAAATAAATTGATTAGCGAAACTAAACATCGAAGTAGAATGATAAAATGCGTAGTTTAGATCCCTTAATCCCTTATTTGACAATAATAGATAAAACGGTTAATCTAAGAGTATTATAATCTCTACATAAGATAAAAACAAGTATATAATAGAATAAAAGCATGGAAGACTTATAAAAAAAGTATTGACAATTAACAAATTATTCTATAATATATAGTTAAACATTTGATAAACCGGTTTATCAAAAAAGTACAAGATTGTAATCACCTAATAATAAGCGAATTCTATGTTACAATCTTATGCTCATCTATTAATATGTACATCTAAGTATCTTCATACATATGTAAGAATCAGCTAAAAGTGTAGTCCTCTATTGTGGTGTGTTGCTCCTAGTCTATTTATAATCCGTTGAGTTACTCAGAACTAATAAAAATTTGGGCTGTGAAACTTTATAGCCCTTATAGGAGGAATGATTTGCATGTTACTTAGGAAACGCTATGTTGTATTAAGTATTGTCATTGCCCTGATTTTTACCCTTGTTATGACAGGGTGTCAGGATACTGCTACCCAAAAACCGGATAATGAGACACAAAATTCTTCCGCTAAAGATAACGACACACAAAATTCTTCCGCTAATGAC
>JAAYGY010000075.1 GCA_012735575.1 Clostridiales bacterium | reverse complement strand
CCTTAATTCTGTTCTCTGAATTTAATGAAAATATATTCTCATCTAATGCTTTTTGTCTTATATCATCTATAGAAAACCCTTGTAAATAAAGGCTTGCAGCCTTTTTCAATTCTAAATAAAGATACGATCTTGCCATAATTGTTGACTTATATTCTAACATATTTTACCATATCACCTCTTTTTCGTGGCCATTTTTTTTATAAACATTATATCACTAATTAATCATAAATGCAGTGAAAAACTAGAATTAATTGTGAATTAATTCTTTAATATAAAATCCTACCCTTATAGAAGTTGATATACTGCGATTATTAGGATATTAAATTTTTTATCTCTTTTATTTAATTTTTTTCTTCCTTTTCCTCATTAAATCTATTTTATTTATTTTGATGGATTCTTTATTGTTCAATCTTCCATTATTTTTAGGAGCATATCGAAAATCGATCAAAAAATAACCGTTTTGTAATTGAAAACAAAATGGTTATTTAAAAAAGTCTATATTAGTAGTTTTATACTGATTTATCCAATATTTGCCTAATGAGATTATAGGTCATTTCTTCCTATTTCTTATGATTTTATTCCTTTTATTTATAGCATAGTTACCCTCTATAGGGATTTTCTTCAACAGGAATTAAATAATTAGGAAAATTAACTCCCCTATGATTGATCAGACAACATTTCTAATTAAGTGTATATCTATAATAATGAAGGTTGATATCTATCACCAATAGTCCTTATCACTTAATGCCCAGTCATAACTACTAACAAATGATTCTGAACTGTTATTAACCTCTATATAACATGCTTACGAGTTATTACTACTGTGTCCTATAAAGAATTCTTATTTATTTCTATCTTTATTTTTGAACATAAAAAACCGCCAAAGGTATTTAAACCAATGACGGTTGGCGCTTGCGATAAGCAAACTTTGTAATTGTAAACAAACTCGTGTGTGAGAATACAGCAAATTATCTCTTGGAGAATTGTGGAGCTCTTCTTGCACCTTTGAGTCCGTATTTCTTTCTCTCTTTCATTCTTGGGTCACGAGTCAAGAATCCTGCCCTCTTAAGTGTAGGTCTGAGTTCTCTGTCAGCTTCCAGCAATGCTCTTGAGATACCATGACGAATAGCTCCTGCCTGTCCAGTAAAACCACCGCCATGTACATTGGCCACAACATCAAACTTGCCAAGAGTATCAGTCAACACCAGGGGCTGACGTACAATAACTTTTAGGGTTTCTAATCCAAAATATTCTTCTATGTCTCTATTATTAATGGTGATTTTGCCATCTCCAGGAACTAATCTTACTCTTGCTACAGCTTTCTTTCTTCTACCTGTACCATAATATTGTATCTTTGCCAATTCCGTTTCCTCCTCTCTCGTTCCTTATATCTCCAGCTTTTCTGGCTGTTGTGCTTCGTGCTTGTGGTCAGGACCTGCGTATACACGTAACTTTTTCAGCATCTTTCTTCCCAGTGAATTCTTGGGCAGCATGCCTTTCACAGCTTTGTATATCGCTTCAGTAGGTCTTGTCTCCATCAAATGACGATAAGGAATCTCCTTTAGTCCACCCGGATATTGGCTGTGTCTACGATATAGTTTCTGATCTAATTTTTTTCCTGTTAATACTATTTTCTCTGCATTAATTACAATCACATGATCCCCTGTATCTACATGGGGTGTATATATAGGTTTATGTTTTCCTCGCAAAATCTTCGCAACTTCAGAGGCTAATCTTCCGAGGGTTTTTCCATCGGCGTCAACTACGTACCATTTACGTTCCACCTCTTGTGCCTTTGCCATGAAGGTTTTCATTCTTTTCCCTCCTATTTGAAAATCGGATGTATTTACAGATCCGGGGCTAGTGGATCGTAATTTACACTAACCTTTATTGTAATACATGGTTCCTGGCGTGTCAAGGGATAATTCATAAAATATTCCCCGCTTTTGTATATGTTAAGTATATAATAGTCCCATGATTTTTGGTAGTATTATTTCAATTTTTTCAGAAAAAATACAGAGATTGCTCTAAACTGAACAATCTCTGCAATAAGCTTTGATATTATATTAGTGTTACATCTTATAAGGAGATTACGGATCGGTCATACAATTTTACTCCTGAATGACTACTGATATCATCATGCTTTTGTCCTCAACACCATAACTTAAACTTACTTGAGCCTTATCCTTTGATGATACGGCGGTATAAGCAATGGTGTCTGAGACGGTCAAATCAACAGCATCGTCGGTAAAACCAAGGCCCTTAACCTGCTCCACATATTCCTCATAGTCTGCTTTTTCAACTCCATCAATATAGATAACTGAAGTCTTATCGGAGTTAAGAACCGATGCGATCTCACCTTTCTTAAATTCAGGAATCAGGTCTATGGCCTTGCCTTCCGGCCATTCTGTGCTGCCTATAGTAAATTCTGAACCATCTCCACCTTTAAAGGACATCTCTCCATCATCAAAGTTTACATCAACATCATCACCTACAACCTTTTCTAATATGCCTTCTGTTATTTTGTCAGATACTTTTCTCTCAATATTCTTCCTAAACCCACATCCTACCAGGGATAGAAGGACTGCTAAGATAACAATCAAAACAACTGATTTTCTTAGCATTATGGCCGCCTCCTTTTCTTCCTCACTTAATAATCCTAAATTTTCCGATTAAGGGAAGTTCCTTGGCCTTTCCATTAAGTCCATTGATAAGCCCCATAATTCCAAGAACAAATACAAAGATACTTAACACGGGCAGCAGTATCCAGCCAATTATGGGAATTATACTTAGGATAGTGCTTCCTGCTACACCAAGGATAAGAAGCAATAATCCCTGATTGGCATGGAACCTGCCAAAGGGGGATTGGGGACATGCAATAAGTGGAAGGAAAAAGATTATATAGGCCAGTCCTGCCATCACCTTGTTCGCCTCTACATCGTCCTTATCAAATACGGGGACTTGGTTTTCTACGGGTGCTTGATTGGTCGTTTCAGTATTTAGAGTATTATTAAGATCTGACATTGGATAACCTCCTCTTTTTTATTTTTTCTGCCTGCTACTTAATAGTCCCTTTTTTCACTTCCATATTACTCTTTCTATGGGGATTTGTAATCACCCCAGGGGTGATTTGCGCTTCTTTTTTGGGATGATTTTAGGGTGATTTTTATTTATGAGGAATTATTTCAGAATAATTTTTATTGGAGGAACATTCTTGATATGATATAATTTAACTGGTTGTTCTAGAATGAAGTGAACGGTTAATACCAATTATGATTTATATTACATGAACTAGTACAAGGGGTTAATTTATCTACTGAAATTTATCTGATATCATTTCTTCAATACTTACCTTGATTGAGGGGAGGTTATCTTACGAAAAAGTATATTTTTCTTGTCTTATGTACCCCACTTCTTTTAATAATCTTCTTGTCCGGATGCAAGGACCATAAGGTATTGGATCCCAAGCAGCCTGTAACCCTAACTCTATGGCATAACTACGGCGGTCAAATGAAGGATACCATGGATCAAATGATAGATGAATTTAATGAAACCCTGGGTGCGGAAACGGGTATAACTATCAATGTTACATCCATATCAAGTTCTTCTACACTTCATGAAAAGATTACGTTGGCCGTAAACCAGGATCCCGGAGCACCTGCCCTTCCCGATATAACAACTGCCTATCCCAAAACCGCCATAAAGTTAAAAGAGAAAGATCTATTAGTTGATCTTACCCAATATTTCTCTGATCAAGAGCTTTCTGATTATATCCTCAATTTTATAGAAGAAGGAAAACTGGATGATAATGGTCTTTACGTCTTTCCTACGGCTAAATCCACAGAGGTATTATTTGTCAATACTACTATCTTTGATAGATTTGCCAAGGATACTGGTGCCAGACTAAAGGACTTGGAAACCTTTGAAGGGATTATGAAAACAGCTGAACTGTATTATGAATGGAGCGGAGGCAAGATGTTCTATATGCCCGACTCCCTTTTCAATGTTGCTCAGATAGGTTATAAGCAGCTGGGAAGTGAATTCTTTTCAGAAGGCAGGTTGAATCTGTCCAGCCCTCTTTTCCAGCGAATCTGGAATAATTTTTATAAACCCGCTGTTTTAGGCCATATGGCTGTCTTTGATGGTTACGCTTCTGATCTGGCTAAAACTGGAGATATTGTCTGTTCCACAGGTTCAACAGCTGGCGTTGTTTTTTTTCCGCCAAAGGTAACCTATCCCGATAATACAACTGAAGCAGCAAATTATGCTATCCTTCCCTATCCAACCTTTGAGGATGGAAAAAAGATAGCTATCCAAAGGGGTGGGGGCATGTGTGTAATAAAAAGTCATAAGCAAAAAGAATATGGTGCAAGTGTTTTTCTAAAATGGTTTACAGCTCCTGAGAATAACCTGCGTTTTGTATCTTCAACTGGATATATGCCTGTAACCAAAGAAGCCTTTGGTGAGATCATGACTGTAAGGATACAAAACCTGGAGGATGAAAGCCTTAAAAAACTTCTACAGGTAGTCAGGACGATGCAAGATGAATATGAGTTTTATATACCACCACTATATGACAATCTTGATGATTTGGAAAGGGAATATGTAACTAGTTTTAAAAAGATAGCTTCAAAATCTCGAGATCTATACTTTGAGCTTTTAGAGGAAATGGATTCTGAACAAGCATACAAAACTGTATCAGATGGTGTCATGCAGCAATTTATAAATGGATTTAAATAATCTATTTTAAACAATCTATTTCACCTGATTTTTTAATATATATTATACAGTTAAGCTAGCTGTATAACATTAATTTGTATGATATATGTAATAAACTATGAAAATCTGTAATATACCAGGGAATTTATAAGCCATTATGAGAGGGGTAGGGTAGAATTTGACCCTTCAATTTCGATCTTTAAGAGACAATTTCAAAAAAACCGGCATCTTAGGACTCCCTATGTGGATTAGGCTTTTTTTATTTCTTCTGGTCCTGGTTGTCACCATGCTGGTTGGTGTGGTTGCTATTCTCATGGTTTCCGGTACCTTTACCATGGGACTTGCTCAGAGCGAGGAGCTGGTTATGAATGACCTTACATACCTGTCTACAGGGATTAGTGATCATCTAGGACTCCTCTCCCAGCATGCAGTGGGATTTTCAGAATCCTTATCAGCTAGTATAGAAAACCGCCTGAAAAATCAGGGGAAGAGTCCTTCCCATATAAAATATTATCCAGAGCTGTTGGAGGATATCCTGTCAGAGGAATTTGAAAGAACCCTGTCCTGGCTTCTCAGGTCCAACAGCAGTGGCGTTTTTGTCATTCTAGACGCTACCGTCAACCCTGCCCTGTCCTATGCAGAAACCTCAAAAGCAGGGCTGTATATTAAAAACATGGAACCCAATATTGTAAATTCATCTACGCCCAATATTCATATTCTCCGGGGGCATCCTAATATTGCCAGAAAAAACATGCTGCCTTTGCATGCCCAATGGGAAATGGAGTTTGATGTCACTGATGCCTCCTATTTCACGTTACCCCTTCAAGCATCATCATCGACTAAGAACTTATCCCTGTCCAGACTATACTTCTGGACTACTCCTGTAATTTTGCCGGGCACAAGCGAGCAAGTAATGCTATGCTCTGTTCCCTTAATAGACTCTGAGGGCAACCCCTTTGGAGTTTGCGGCTTAGAGATCAGTGCTATGCTTTTTAAACTCTCCTATGCACCCCAAAACAACATATACAGCAGGGCTTTTTCTGTTCTCTTTTGCCCTGATGACAATATTATAGACTTAAGCCATTCCTTGATTGCTGGAGGCTACTCCATGAGAAATAGAGCCAGGAATAATAGCCACCTGAAGATAGTAAAAGGTAAAAGCTCTTTTTATTCCTACATATCTGATTATGAGGACTCTTTTTTGGGAATACATACTCCTGTTAAGTTATATCCTAAGGATTCTTTTTTCTCTGACCAGCAGTGGATGATTGCTATAATGATTCCCAGAGATGATATAGTTAATTCCATCTCCAGACTTAATATAATGCTGTTTTCACTTTTAATCTTACTGTTGGTTATTGGAATTATGATATCCTTGTACCTGAGCCAAAGGTTTATTAAGCCTATATCCCAAGGTATTGATATTATTAAATCCACGGGTTTCGATGATAATACCAGCACAAATATCCCTGAAATAGATGATCTTATAGAGTTTTTGGCCTCACAGGATAAAAAACTGTCCCAAAAAGCAGTTAAGGAGCCAGCTGCTCCTTCACTCCTTAATGAGTTTATAAAAAATGTAAAAACCCTTTCCCCTGCCGAAAAAGCAGTATTTGACCTCTATGTAAAGGGCCATACAGCAAAAGAGATAGCCCAAATACTATCTCTTAGTATAAACACAATAAAAACCCACAATAAGCGTATCTATATGAAGCTCAATGTGGGCTCTAGAGAAGAACTTTTACTCTATATCAATATGATTAAAGACATTGGCGGAGAATTTAAATAATAGATTCAAAGAAACTATCATCATAGTACACCTTTTCCAGACACAGGCCATGAGCAGGTGCTGTTGGCCCTGCCAGCGTTCTGTCCCCTGTTTTTATAATATCTTCAACACTTTGATAAGGTATTTTCCCCTTGCCTACATATATCAAGGTGCCTGCTATAATGCGCACCATATTATACAGAAAACCGTTGCCTATAATATCCAGATAAAGGTATGGCTCTTGCCAGGTTAGTTTTATATGATATATGGTCCTTACTGTTGTTTTGGCTATGCTTCCCGCTGCCTGAAAGGCCTTAAAATCATGAGTCCCTTTAAAAAATTCCACAGCCTTTTCCATAGATTCAATATCAAGCTGTACGGGGATATGATAATAATAGTGTCGCCCTATAGCCAGACCGCTGGGGCCGACAAACATGGAATATCTATAGTGCCTGGCCTTGGCACAGTAACGGGAATGAAAATCCGGTGATACCTCTTTAGATTCCACCACTCTTATGTCCCTGGGCAAAACCGCATTAAGTGCAAGGCTAAATCTATGAGGAGGTATAGAAGATTGGGTAAAAAAGTTTGCTACCTGCCCCCTTGCATGAACCCCGCTATCGGTTCTGCCTGCTCCCTGTACAATTATTGTCTTACCAGTCAGCTTATAAAGTCCCTCTTCTAATTCCTCCTGTATGGAAGGGCTGTTTGTCTGGCGCTGCCAGCCTCCATAATTGGTTCCATCATATTCTACTGTAATCTTTATGTTTCGTTTCATAACTTTTCTCCCTAAGTAGCTTAGAGAACCGTTTAAATTATCTAAGGTAGCTGTCCCACATAATTATCAGGATAAATACCAAGGTAGCCAACATGGCTATATAATCCCGCTTTTCCACTTTTAAAACCTTCATTCGGGTCCGGTTTCTACCGCCCCTGTAGCACCTTGCCTCCATGGCCATTGCCAGCTCATCAGCTCTACGGAAAGCGCTGATAAACAGAGGAACCAGCAGGGGTACCAAAGCCTTTGCCCTTTCTAAAATATTGCCACTTTCAAAATCAGCCCCTCTGGCCATCTGTGCTTTCATTATCTTGTCCGTCTCCTCCAGCAAGGTGGGTATAAATCTTAGTGCAATGGTCATCATCATGGCCAGCTCATGAGCAGGGAATTTCACTACACTAAGGGGACGAAGCAGGCTTTCTATCCCGTCAGTTAGAGAAATAGGGGAAGTGGTAAGGGTAAGGAGAGATGTTCCTGAAACTAGAAACATGAGGCGTAGAGCCATAAATATACCCTGAATTATCCCTTCCTTGGTAAGTACCAAAAATCCTGCTTTCCATAATACAGTTTCACCGGAAGTGAAGAATATATTAAGGAAAAAGGTTAGTACAATAATAAATATTAGTGGTTTAAGCCCTTTTATAACATACTTGGGGGGAATGCCTGATACAGCAACCACTGTAGCTAAAAATAGAAAAACAAAGGCATATCCTAAAAAGCTCTTTACAAAGAAGATTAGGATTATAAAAATAAAGCTGATTACTATTTTAATTCTGGGATCCAGCAAATGAATAAAGGACCTGCCAGGAAAATACTGCCCTATGGTTATATCCTTAAGCATTGAAACCACCCCTTAACGCCCTTAATATCTCCTCTTTGGCTCTCTCCACCGTAAATATATCCTCTGGAATGTCCAAACCGGCCTCTCTCAACCTCTTTATCAGATGGGTTATATTAGGTACTGCCAATCCCATTTCAGTAAGCTCCTGAGCATGTCTAAACACTTCCTCAGGGGTGCCGTCTAAAGCAATCCTTCCTTTATTCATAACAATTATCCTGTCTACCAGCTTTGCTATATCCTCCATACTGTGGGATACCAGTATAATGGTAAGATTATGCTTTTTATGAAGTTCAGCGATTTTCCCTAAAATTTCATCTCTTCCCCGTGGGTCCAGGCCCGCTGTGGGTTCATCCAGCACCAATATTTCAGGTTTCATTGCCAATACCCCGGCTATGGCCACCCTTCTTCTTTGACCACCACTTAACTCAAAGGGAGACCTGTCTTTAATGCCTTCATAATCCAAACCTACCAGTACCATGGCTTCTTTTACCCTTTGCTCTATTTCAGATTCAGTACAGCCCAGATTCTTAGGTCCAAAGGCAATGTCCAAATACACGGTATCTTCAAAGAGCTGATGCTCGGGATACTGAAAAACCAAACCCACCTTTTGCCTTAGCTTTTTTAATTCCCTGGACTTTTGTTCTATCTTAATGCCATTAACCTCTATGGTTCCAGAGGTGGGTTTTAGCAGGCCATTTAGGTGTTGTACAAGAGTGGATTTTCCTGAACCTGTATGCCCAATAAGGCCTACAAATTCTCCGTCATTTATCTCTACATTTATCCCGTCCAGAGCCTTGTATTCAAAGGGACTGCCCTCCATGTATACATGGCTCATGTTCTCTATCTTTATGGCCATAATGCTTTCACCATCTCTTCCGCCGTTAATATACCAGCAGGTATATCCAGCCCTTCTTTTCTTAGCTCATAGGCTAATTCGGTAATCTGAGGTACATCTAGCCCCAAAGTCTTAAGCTCTTCTACCTTAGCAAAAATCTCTCTGGGGGTACCTTCCATCACTATTTTGCCTGCTTCCATAACTATAACCCTATCTGCGTTAATGGCTTCCTCCATATAATGGGTGATGTGGATGATGGTTATTCCCTCTTCCTTGTTCAGATAGCTGATAGTATCCATTACTTCTTTTCTTCCAACAGGGTCCAGCATTGCAGTAGGTTCGTCCAAAATAATTATCTCCGGCCTCATGGCAATAATGCCTGCAATGGCCACCCTCTGTTTTTGTCCTCCTGAGAGAAAGTGGGGGGCTGATTCGGCAAAGTCCTCCATCCCTACTTTCATAAGAGCCTCATCCACACGCTTTCGAATTTTATTGGGGGGAATGCCTAGATTCTCGGGACCAAAGGCCACATCCTCCTCCACAATGGTTGCTACCAGTTGGTTATCAGGATTTTGGAAAACCATGCCTGCAGTCTGGCGAATATCCCAAACCTTTGACTCATCCCGAGTATCCATGCCTTTAACCCACACTACGCCTTGGTTTGGTCTGTTAATGGCATTTATATGCTTGGCCAGAGTGGATTTGCCAGATCCGTTATGGCCGATTATAACTAAAAACTCACCTTTCTCTACTTCGAGAGTTACTCCATCCAGTGCGGTTATTTCCTTCTCTTCATAGTCGGTGTACTTGTAAACTACTTCCTGAACTTTTACTATAGGCTTTATAGCGCCTCCCCCCTTTAATTCAACAGATCACACATAAAAATTTATTATCTAACCTCTAACTTCTTATTTTCAGCTTCTAAAAGGTAAAAAGATGGATTAAGCCTCTCAACTTAATCCCTCCATGTCAAAATATTCTTCTAAAGTCAAACAAGCTCTATAATAACTTCTTCAGCACCATCGCCACGGCGAGGTCCAAGCTTTAGAATTCTTGTATAACCACCGCTGCAGTTTTGCTTTTCGTTTCTTTCCCTGTATTTAGGGCCGTATTCACGGAACATTTTCTCGATTAAAGGATGGTTGACATCCTTTGTTCTTTCGCGATAGTCTTCCTTACTTTCATCTTTGCCTTTTACTTCCTGATAGTCATAGAGATAGGCCATCATCTTTCTTCTGGCATTCAGTTTTGAGGGTAGATCATTAACTACTTCCTTAGTAACGGTCTGCCCTTTTTCATTGTTCATCTCTTTAGTTACTGTAACTGTTTTATCATATTCATTAACTGCAAGTGTAATCAACTTTTCTGCAATGCTTCTTATCTCTTTTGCACGTGCAGCAGTTGTCTTAATTTTGCCATGCCATAATAGCTCACTTACCTGATTTCTCAGTAAGGCTTTTCGCTGATCACTTGGTTTGCCTAATTTTCTATTTTTTGCCATTTGGACAACCCTCCTTCACGTAGATGTGCTCCTTTAGAGACTATTCATCACTTTTCCTTAAACTTAAGTTCAAGGCAGCAAGCTTATCCTTGACTTCTTGCAAGGATTTCTTACCTAGGTTTCGTACCTTCATCATATCTTCTTCAGTTCTCTGAATCAATTCATCCACTGTATTAATGCCCGCTCGCTTTAGGCAATTGTAGGAACGTACAGAAAGATCCAGCTCTTCGATTGTCATCTCCAAGACCTTTTCTTTCTCGTCCTCTTCTTTTTCTACCATTATTTCTACATCATTAACATGCTCTGTCAAATCAATGAAAAGCATCAGATGTTCACTCATAATCTTGGCAGCCAGGCTAGTGGCCTCGTCAGCCTTAATACTACCGTCAGTCCATACCTCCAGGGTCAGCTTATCATAGTCTGTTACCTGACCTACACGAGTATCCTCTACTTTAAAGTTTACTCTCTTAATAGGTGTAAATATGGAATCTATGGGGATAATTCCTATGGGCTGGCCAGGCTTTTTGTTCCTTTCTGCGGGAACATAACCTCTGCCCTTTTCGATTGTAATTTCCATATAAAGCTTTGCATCCTCATTAAGAGTAGCGATATGCTGATCGCCATTTAAAATCTCGACACTTGCATCAGTCAAAATATCTGCACCAGTAAGCACACAGGGACCCTGTGCATTGACGGTAATAACCTTTGGCTCTTCCTGCTCCATCTTTATTGCCAGTTCCTTAAGGTTTAGAATTATCTCCACCAAATCCTCCTTAACTCCAGGAATGGTAGAAAACTCATGGAGTACACCCTCTACCTTAATGGAAGTAACTGCAGCCCCTGGCAGAGAAGATAATAATACTCTTCTAAGGGAATTGCCCAGTGTTGTACCAAAACCTCTCTCCAAGGGTTCTACTACAAACTTCCCATAGCTGCCGTCTTCTGTCAATTCAACAATTTCTATTTTAGGCTTTTCAATTTCTATCATTAATTCAAACCCTCCTCATAACTTTTTGATCCGCTTATTCCGAGGGCAAACAAGTCAGGATATTAGGTTTATCTAGAGTACAGCTCAACGATCAAGTGCTCCTGAATTGGTACATCGATGTCTTCACGAGTAGGCAGAGCAGATACTGTTGCTTCTAATTTATCATAATCTACCTGTAGCCATGGTACAACCACTTTATCTGTACCTTCTCTCAGTGCCTTAAAGGATTCCATTTTAGAAGCAGATGATTCCTTAACAGCTATAACATCCCCTTCATCAACCAGATAAGAAGGAATGTCAACTCTTCTGCCATTCACTGTAATGTGGCCATGAAGTACAAACTGTCTTGCCTGAGCTCTAGAAGATGCAAAACCCAGCCTATAAACCACATTGTCCAATCTTCTTTCTAAAAGCTGGAGAAGGTTTTCACCGGTAATGCCCTTCATGCGTTCAGCCTGAACATAATAGCGTTCAAACTGTTTCTCCAAAACCCCGTATATTCTCCTAGCCTTTTGCTTTTCACGAAGCTGAAGTCCGTACTCAGATGCCTTTCTTCTTCTTTGTCCGTGTTGACCTGGTGCAGTAGGTCTACGATCAATTGCACATTTATCGGAGTAACAGCGGTCTCCCTTCAAATATAGTTTGGTTCCCTCTCGACGGCAAAGTCGACATACTGAACCTGTATATTTCGCCATCTATTCACACCTCCATTACACTCTTCGTCTTTTTGGCGGCCTACATCCATTATGGGGAATAGGCGTAACGTCTTTTATCATGCTAATTTCCAGTCCTGCGGCCTGCAAAGAACGAATAGCAGCCTCTCTTCCTGCACCTGGCCCTTTAACAAAGACTTCTACTGTCTTTAGTCCATGCTCCATAGCAGCCTTGGCAGCAGCTTCAGCAGCCATCTGTGCAGCAAAAGGTGTACTCTTTCTTGAGCCTCTAAAGCCCAATGCACCCGCGCTTGCCCATGAAACAGCATTTCCTGCAGTATCTGTTATAGTTACTATCGTATTATTGAAAGTTGAACGGATATGTGCAGCACCGCGTTCAATATTCTTCTTTTCACGGCGTCTTCTAGTTCTACGCGCTTGCTTTTTAGCCATTCATGCCCCTCCTTACTACTTCTTTCTACGGACACCAATAGTTCTCTTAGGTCCCTTACGAGTTCTTGCGTTTTGTTTTGTGCTCTGTCCACGAACAGGTAAACCTCTTCTGTGTCTGATCCCCCTATAGCATCCAATCTCAATAAGACGCTTTATGTTAAGGGACACTTCGCGCCTTGCGTCACCTTCTACCTGAACATTTCTATCAATATACTCTCTAAGTTTATTTACCTCTGCTTCGGTTAGATCCCGAATTCTGGTATCGGGGTTTATACCTGTAGCAGCTAAAATTTCATTAGATTTTGATCTGCCTATGCCATAAATATAGGTTAGTCCAATCTCAACCCGTTTGTCTCTTGGCAAATCGATACCGGCTATACGCGCCATCATTACACCTCCATATTAATGATTATTCCATATTTTACATAGGTTTAAACATATATTTTAACCTTGTTTCTGTTTATGTCTAGGGTTCTCACAAATAACCATTACTCTTCCTTTTCGCCTAATTACTTTACACTTCTCACAAATAGGCTTGACAGACGGTCTTACTTTCATCCCATTACCTCCTTATCACTTACCTCGCCAAGTAATCCGACCACGGGTCAAATCGTAGGGCGATAGTTCTACCGTCACCTTATCCCCCGGTAATATCCGGATAAAATTCATGCGAAGTTTACCAGATATATGGGCTAATACCTTATGCCCGTTTTCCAGTTCTACCTGAAACATGGCATTGGGTAACGCTTCAACAACAGTACCTTCAACTTCAATAACATCTTCTTTGGCCAAACAATTCACCCTCCTTATCCATTTTCTAATATCCCAAGACTCTCTAAGCTCTTTCGTATCTCCGCATCTAAAATCATTTGTCCTTTTAAAAGCTTCTCTCTTATATTATCTAAATACTCAGGTCTTAGTTCAACATGCTTGAGCTTCTTTTTCTTGGGCTTTTCTACGGATCTGTTAGTACCGTTGGCAATTAGTACATACTCATGGTCTAACTGCCCGACTACGACAAAGATCTTGCCCTTATCCCTTCCTGCTCTTGCAAGCACCACTCTACCTATTAAACCATTATCATTGATCATCACCTTTATCTACTCTCCCTGTGTCAGTATTAAAGGTTGATCCCTGGTTATTGCAATGGTATGTTCATAGTGGGCGGAAAGGCTGCCATCCTGGGTTACAACTGTCCATCCATCATCCAAGACCCTTACCTGGTCAGTCCCCTGGTTTACCATAGGCTCAATGGCCAGGGTCATTCCTTCTCGCAGTCGTGGACCTCTTCCTGGAGGGCCAAAATTCGGTACTTGGGGTTCTTCATGCATCTCCTGCCCGATACCGTGACCTACCAGTGCTTTTACAACAGAATATCCTCTCTCCTCTACATATACCTGTATGGCGTGAGATATATCTGATACCCGGTAACCCACCCGGGCAAACTCTAATCCTTTGAAAAAGGCTTCCTTGGTTACTTTAATCAAATCTAAGGCTTCTGATGAAACCTTCCCCACTGGATAGGTTCTGGCAGCGTCTCCACAGTATCCCTTATAGAAGGCACCAATGTCAACGCTTATTATATCCCCTTCTTTTAAAGCTATAGGTCCAGGAATTCCATGAACTACCTGGTCATTCACAGACGTACAAATGTTTGCCGGGTAGCCCTGGTAACCCTTAAAGGCAGGAGTTGCTCCTTGGCTTATTATATATTCCTTGGCTAACTTATCCAACTCAGCAGTTGTTATGCCAGGGGCTACAGCGTTTTTTACCACTTCCAGCGCCCCGGCCACAATTCTTCCGGCTTCCTGCATTATTGCCAATTCATTTTTTGATTTAACTATAATCAACGGTAATCCCCTACTTTAAAAATCCTTTATAATGTCTCATGAGCATCTGTGCTTCTAACTGCTTAGATGTCTCTAAGGAAACGCTTACCAAGATAAGTATACTTGTTCCCTGGAGATACATGGGTATCCCGGTCAGTCTTGCTACAATTATAGGTATAATGGCCACAGCAGCCAGGAACAGTGAACCTACCAAGGTAATACGGTTGGATATTCTAATCAGGAAATCAGATGTAGGTTTACCTGGTCTTATGCCTTGGACAAATCCCCCATACTGCCTGAGATTGTTTGCAACCTCAACTGGATTAAAGGAGATCTGCGAATAAAAGAAAGTAAAGAATACAATCAGTAAAGCATATGCTACTCCATAAGCCACAGACTGCTGGTTAAAATGCTCTTGAATAAAGCGGTAGAATCCACTCTCGGGGAAAAAGAACCCGATTGTCTGAGGCAGAGATAATATAGAAACTGCAAAGATTATTGGCAATACCCCTGAAGAGTTTACCTTCATAGGTATGTGGGTGCTTTGACCTCCATACATTTTTCTGCCTACTACCCTTTTGGCATACTGTACAGGTATTCTTCTTTCACCCATATCAATAAACACTACACCAGCTATCAATGCTACTACAAACAACAATATAAAGGGTAGTGCCAATGGGCTTACTACCTGGGCCTCAAAGGCCATATTCCAAAGGCTTACTGCAGCTATGGGTATTCTGGAGACTATGCTGGCAAAGATAATCATGGATATACCGTTTCCGATACCATTTTCAGTAATCTGCTCACCTACCCAAATTAAGAAGGCGGTTCCTGCGGTGAGGGTCATAGCAATTACAATGAAAGCCCATGCGCTATCATTGGTTAACGCTTCTCTTGCCAGTCCGTAGGTGATACCTGCAGATTGCACAAAAGCCAGTGCTACTGCCAGATAGCGGGTATACTGGTTAATCTTATTCCGCCCCTCTTCACCCTCCTTGGAGAGCTGCTCCAGTCTAGGAATAGCCACTGTTAACAGCTGCATGATAATAGAGGCGTTAATATATGGAGTTATACCCATAGCAAAGAGAGTATAATTACCAAATGCTCCTCCTGAAATTATATCAAGCAAGCCTAACAGGTTGTTTTCTCCAACCAAAGCTTTCAGGTAGCTGCTGTCTACAAAGGGAACTGGAACAAAGGAACCAATTCTATATACCAGCAGCATAACCAGTGTAAAAATTATCTTTTTCCGAATATCTTCAATTCTCCAGGCATTCCGAAAGGTGTCCCACATTTATATCACCTCTGCCTTTCCTCCAGCAGCTTCAATTTTTTCCTGGGCCGCCTTACTGAACTTATGAGCCTTGACAGTAAGTTTCTTGTTTAATTCTCCCTTACCTAAAATCTTAACTCCGTCATTAAGTTTCTTTATAATGCCCTTTTCCTTTAAAAGCTCAGGTGTAACAACTGTATCCGCTTCAAAAACCTCTAACTGTGCCAAGTTTACTTCACTATAAACTTTGGCAAATATATTTGTAAATCCTCTCTTGGGGAGTCTTCTGGTTAAAGGCATTTGCCCTCCTTCAAAACCAGGTCGAACGCCTCCGCCACTTCTGGATTTTTGTCCTTTCTGACCGCGACCCGCAGTCTTTCCTAGACCTGATGACGGGCCTCTTCCCTTTCTTTTTCGATCTCTTGTAGAACCTTCAGCAGGGCTTAACTGGTTTAGCTTCACTGCATTCACCTCCCTTATTCATCAATCTCCTCAACAGTTACTAAATGTTTGACTTTTTCGATCATCCCGCGGATTGCCGGGGAGTCATCGTGTATTTTTTCGCTTCTAATCTTTCTTAAACCCAGAGCTTCCATGGTTGCAATCTGATCCTTTTTGCAGCCAATGGTGCTACGCACCTGGGTTACCTTTAGTTTAGCCATAGGCTTCGCCTCCCTAACCTAAGATCTCTTCGGCTGACTTGCCGCGAAGTCTTGCCACTTCCTCAACTGTCTTGAGCCTTGACAATCCTTCTATGGTAGCGTTGACCATATTTCTTGGATTACTAGATCCCAAGGACTTGGTTAATATATCTCTAATACCTGCTAACTCCAAAACCGCACGCACAGGTCCACCGGCAATAACTCCGGTACCTTCCTTGGCTGGCATCATCAAGACTTTACCGCTGCCAAAGTGTCCTATTACTTCATGGGGTATTGTGGTGTTTACTAGGGGTACTTTAATTAAATTTTTCTTTGCATCTTCAATTCCTTTTCGAATAGCATCCGGAATCTCAGTAGCTTTACCTGTTCCAACACCCACATGACCATTCTCATCTCCAACTACCACTACTGTATTAAAACGGAAGTTTCTACCACCTTTTACAACCTTTGCAACGCGGTTAATGGATACAACCTTTTCCTTAAGATCCAGCGTGCTGGCATCAATTCGCTCCATCGATTTCCCTCCTTAAAACTCCAGTCCGGCTTCACGTGCACCGGCTGCTACTTCTTGAACTCTACCATGATAAATATATCCGCCACGATCAAAAACTACTTTTTTAATTCCCTTTTCTTGAGCCCTTCGCGCAGCCAGTTCTCCTACCATTCTGGCAACTTCCTTCTTTGTCTTGTCGGAAACGTTCCTGATTTCCGGGTCAAGGCTGGAAGCTGATACCAGGGTATGACCTTTTACATCATCAATGATTTGTACATAGATGTGATTAAGGCTACGGAAAACATTTAAGCGAGGTCTTTCTGCCGTACCAAATATTTTCTTTCTAACTCTTTTATGACGTACTTTTCGTGCCGCATTTCTATCTATCTTTTTAATCACCCTGTGTCACTCCTTCCTAGCTTATGCTCCCGTCTTTCCTTCTTTGCGGATTATTCTCTCATTCTCGTACTTGATTCCCTTGCCCTTGTATGGCTCAGGTGGTCTTGCGCCTCGTACCTTAGATGCCATGGCGCCTACCTTTTGCTTGTCAATTCCTTTAACAATAATTCTGTTTGGTGCAGGAACTTCAAACTCTACGCCATCTGCTTCTGCTATTTCAACAGGATGAGAGTATCCAACATTTAATACAAGTTTGTTTCCTTGTTTCTGGGCTCTATATCCAACGCCGTTTATTTCCAAGACTTTTTGGAAGCCTTTTGAAACCCCTTCAATCATGTTAGCGATCAAAGATCTGCTTAAGCCATGAAGGGATTTGTGGAATTTGGCGTCTGATGTTCTTTCAACTACTACAACGTTATCTTCCACTGTTACCTTAATAGCCTTATGGATAGCCTGGGATAATTCACCATTGGCGCCATTTACCTTCACCAAATTGTTATCATCCACAGTTACTGTAACGCCTGTAGGTATATCTATAGGAAGATTCCCAATTCGCGACATCCTTTACAACTCCTTTCAGCTTAGATGTTAGCTTAAATTACCAAACGTAGCAGAGGACTTCTCCACCTACCCCTTCTTCACGGGCTTTACTGTCGGTTATAACACCTTTTGATGTTGATAGGATTGCAATTCCCAATCCTCCCAGCACCTTAGGCACCTGGTCTTTTCTAACATAAACCCTAAGTCCAGGTTTACTAATTCTTTTTAAACCAGTGATAACCCTCTCACCGTTTGGACCATACTTTAATTCTATTTTCAAAATACCCTGCTTACCATCTTCAACGCGAGTGTAGCCTTTTATAAATCCTTCTTCAACTAATATATCGGCTATAGCTGCCTTAATATTTGAAGCAGGCATGTCAATGCTTTCATGCTTAACGACTAGCGCATTACGAATACGAGTCAGCATATCAGCAATGGGATCGGTCATAACCATATGATTTACCTCCTTCCAATCTCTCCGGTCTACCAGCTGGCTTTCCTAACTCCAGGAATTTCTCCTTTATAAGCCATTTCTCTGAAACAGATACGGCACAATCCAAATTTTCTCAAATATGCATGTGGACGACCACAAACACGGCACCTGTTATAGGCTCTTGTAGAATATTTGGGCTTGCGTTTCTGCTTAGCTATCATTGATTTTTTTGCCACTGCCTTTACCTCCTTATTACTATTTTGCGAAAGGCATACCTAATAATCTTAAAAATTCCCTTGATTCTTCATCTGTTTTAGCTGTAGTTACAAAAGCTATATCCATTCCTCTAACCTTTTCCACCTTATCATAATCGATCTCAGGAAAGATTAGCTGTTCACGAATTCCTAAGGAGTAGTTTCCACGTCCGTCAAAGGATCTTTCAGAAACTCCTCTAAAGTCCCTAACACGGGGTAGAGCTACATTTAGTAGTTTATCTACAAATTCATACATACGATCTCCGCGCAGGGTAACCTTTGCTCCTATCTTCATTCCTTCTCTTAGCTTAAAGTTAGATACAGACTTCTTAGCTTGAGTTACCACTGGTTTCTGGCCAGTTATAACACTTAGGTCATTAACTGCACCTTCAAGGAATCTAGGATTATCCTTTGCATCACCGACTCCCATGTTGATTACTACCTTTTCAAGTTTTGGTACTTCCATTACATTCTTATACTGGAATTTTTCCATAAGAGCCGGTACAACTTCCTTATAGTAATATTCTTTTAATCGAGCCACTATTGTAACCTCCCTTCAAAGCATCAGTCGTTAAAGGTCTCACCGCATGCCTTACATACACGTGTTTTTGACCCGTCTTCTAAAATCTTTTTACCAACTCTGGTTCTTTTATTACATCTTTGACATACCGGCATAGCTTTGGAGGCATAGATAGGACCTTCACGGCGAATGATGCCTCCCGGCTGATTCATTCCCCGGGGCTTTGTATGCACGGTCAGCATATTGATATTCTCAACAATTATCTTTCCTTCTTTTGGTATGGTTCTAAGCACTTTCCCGCGCTTACCTTTATCTTTACCTGAAATAATCTCCACTGTATCTCCAGTTTTTACATGGAGTTTTCTTTTTGCTACAGCCATCACTGTCCACCTCCTCTGTTAAAGTACTTCCGGAGCGAGAGAAATAATTCTCATATAGTCTTTTTCTCTCAGTTCTCTGGCGACAGGCCCAAATATACGGGTACCCCTGGGCTGTCTAGCATCATTTATAATGACAGCTGCATTATCATCGAATCTAATATAGGATCCGTCATTTCTCTGAATTCCTTTTTTTGTTCTAACGATAACAGCTTTTACAACATCACCTTTTTTAACAACACCTCCGGGCGTTGCACTTTTAACAGAAGCTACTATAATATCTCCAATGTTGGCATATCTCCTACGTGTACCGCCTAGTACTCTAATGCACATTATTTCCTTAGCCCCTGTATTGTCAGCGACTTTAAGCCGGCTCTCTTGCTGTATCATCTTGTACCCTCCTCTCAGTCACAATAAAAATAAATTACTGAGCTCTTTCTATAATTTCTACCAAACGCCAGCGTTTTTCCTTGCTTAAAGGTCTGGTTTCCATGATTTTTACGCGATCCCCAATCTGGCATTGGTTGTGTTCATCATGAGCCTTTAACTTCTTGGTTCTCTTTATAATCTTGCCGTAAAGTTTATGCATGGTGCGATTCTCTATGGCAACTACAATGGTCTTATCCATTTTATTACTGACAACTACGCCGGTCCGGACTTTTCTCCTGTTCCTTGCACCCTCTGCCATGTAATGATCCTCCCTTCAAGTTACATTTGAGTGGATTTTAGTTCTCTCTCTCGTATAATAGTCTTAATGCGAGCTATATCTTTTTTAACTTCTCTTATTCTCATGGGATTTTCCAATTGACCGGTGGCTAGTTGAAAGCGAAGATTAAAAAGCTCGCTTTTGTATTCAGCTACTCTCTCATGCAATTCCTGATCGCTTAATTCTCTAAATCTATTAGCTTTCACTGCTCTCACCACCCATTTCTTCTCGTTGAACAAATTTACATTTTACTGGCAGCTTATATGACGCTAATCTAAGAGCTTCTCTTGCCACCTCTTCTGAAACTCCTGCGATTTCAAACATAATTCTGCCGGGCTTTACAACAGCTACCCAGTACTCAGGAGAACCTTTACCGCTACCCATTCTTGTTTCAGCGGGTTTTGCTGTTACAGGCTTGTGGGGAAATATTTTGATCCAAACCTTTCCACCTCTTCTGATGTAACGAGTCATAGCAACACGGGCAGCTTCTATCTGGTTGCTGGTCACCCAACCAGGCTCCAATGCCTGTAATCCATATTGGCCGTAGGTAATAGTATTACCCCGAGTAGCTTTACCCTTCATTCGTCCTCGGTGGACTCTACGTCTCTTTACTCTCTTAGGCATCAACATTGCGGCTTCCCCCCTCTGCTTTTGGACGATTCTTTACACTGGGAAGAACTTCGCCCTTGTATATCCAGACCTTAACACCTAGTTTTCCATAGGTTGTGTCAGCTTCTGCAAATCCATATTCTATATCTGCTCTTAGAGTCTGGAGCGGAATAGTTCCTTCATGATATCTCTCGGAACGAGCGATCTCAGCACCGTTGAGTCGTCCAGAAACCATAGTCTTAATACCTTTGGCACCAGCTTTCATAGCTCTTGCCATGGATTGTTTCATAGCCCTACGATAGGATATTCTTCTTTCCAGCTGAGAAGCAATATTTTCAGCCACCAGCTGAGCATCCGTATCAGGGTTCTTAACCTCTACTATATTAATAAGAACTGTCTTTTTGGTTTGCTTTTCCAATTCTTTCTTCAGGGCATCCACCCCGGAACCACCTCTCCCGATTACAATACCGGGCTTGGCAGTGTATATATTAACCTTAACTCTATTTGCAGCGCGTTCAATTTCAACTCTTGAGATGCCTGCAGAATAAAGCTTTCCCTTTACATATTTTCTAATATTGTGATCTTCAATCAAGGTGTCGGCAAAATCCTTATTAGATGCATACCACTTAGCATCCCAATCTTTGATTACACCAACCCTTAATCCATGCGGATTAACTTTTTGGCCCACGAACATATCCCTCCTTGTTATTTCTTCTCGTCCAGTACGACGGTAATATGACTGGTCCTCTTTCTAATTCTAGCAGCCCTGCCATGTGCCCTTGGTCTATATCTCTTAAGGGTTGGCCCCTGGTTTGCATAGACTTCAGCTACATACAGATTATCACGATCTATCCCCAGATTGTTTTCCGCATTTGCAGCTGCAGAATTTAATACCTTTAGTACCGGTTCAGCTGCTGCCCTGGGGGTGTTAGCTAATATAGCTTGGGCTTCACCCAGACTTTTATTGCGAATCAGGTCTATAACTACTTTCACTTTTCTAGGAGACATTCGAATATACCTGGCAGTGGCCCTGGGACGCTTGTCAGCGTTTTCTTTACGTCTAATTGCCTTTTCTTTAATCCTTGTTGCCACTTTGTTTTCCTCCTTCCCAAATCCTACTTGAGTGCAGTGGACCTTTCGGTATGACCGCTATGTCCTCTAAAGGTCCGAGTGGGAGCGAATTCCCCCAATTTATGGCCTACCATTTCCTCAGTTATATAAACCGGTACATGCTTTCTTCCATCATGGACTGCTATGGTGTGCCCTACCATTTCGGGAAATATGGTAGAAGCCCTGGACCATGTTTTGATAACGCTCTTCTTACCGGACTTGTTCATTTCATTTACCTTCTTCATGAGACTTTCACTTACATAGGGTCCCTTTTTAACAGAACGACTCATATTGTGCCTCCTTTCACTCCCATTATTAGCACTATATTCTCAGTCACTAATAATAAAGCTTTAACCATTCCTACGCTTAACAATGTATTGATTTGATTTCTTGCTCTTTTTCCTGGTCTTGTATCCCAGTGTAGGTTGACCCCAAGGTGTTACTGGAGAAGGCATTCCTATAGGTGCTCTTCCCTCACCACCACCATGAGGGTGATCTACAGGGTTCATAGCAGAACCACGTACTGTTGGCCTAAAGCCCATATGGCGTTTGCGGCCAGCTTTTCCAATTACTATATTTTCATGATCTAAATTACCCACTTGACCTATGGTAGCTTTGCAATCCAACAATATCAGCCTTACTTCTCCAGAGGGCAGTCTTACATGAGCATATCTGCCTTCTTTAGCCATCAATTGAGCTGAGTTACCAGCTGCACGAACCAATTGTCCGCCTTTGCCTGGAGTAAGTTCGATATTGTGTATAACAGTACCTACTGGTATATCTCTCAAGGCCAGAGCATTTCCTACCTTGATATCCGCCTCAGGACCGGACATAACTGTGTCTCCGTCCTTTAATCCATAAGGTGCTATAATATATCTCTTCTCTCCATCTACATAGTGAAGTAGAGCAATGTTCGCACTTCTGTTTGGATCATACTCGATTCCAGCTACCTTTGCAGGAATTCCATCCTTATCTCGTTTAAAATCAATTATTCTATATTTTCTCTTTACTTGGCCACCCCTGTGACGTACGGTAATACGACCTTCGGAATTCCTACCTGCCTTAAACTTAAGAGGCACTAGCAGGCTTTTTTCAGGGGTATCCTTGGTAATCTCATCAAATCCAGAAACCGTCATATGCCTTCTAGCAGGAGAAGTGGGTCTGTATTTTCTGATCGCCATTTTTTTCCCTCCTTACTGTCTTCTCTATGCCATACCTTCGAAGAACTCAATAGGCTTGCTATCGGCTGTTAGCTTAACAATGGCCTTCTTTCTCTCAGGCCTGCGTCCAATGTACATGCCTTGTCTTTTTAATTTGCCTTGTTGCCTAATGGTTCTGACTCCTTCGACTTTGACTCCAAATATCTCTTCAACAGCTTTTTTAATCTCGGTCTTATTAGCTTTAACATCTACTATAAAAGTGTATTTCCTGTCTGCAATCTGGTCATAGCTCTTTTCGGTTAAAACAGGTCGAAGGATTATATCATGAGGATTTTTCATTATACATACACCTCCTCGACCTTTTGGACAGCCTCCTGAGTGATAATGAATTTATCATAGTTCAGAATGTCAAGGACATTTAATGTATTAATGGAAGCAAGCTTAATTCCCTGGATATTGCCAGAAGCTCTGGCTACTACCTCGTCCTTTTCTGGTAATACCACCAGTGCTTTTCCATTAACTCCAAGGTTTTTAAGTACCTTAACCATTTCCTTGGTCTTAGGCTGTGCCAACTTCAAATCGTCAAGTACTATGATTTCATCATTTACTACTTTTGATGATAATGCTGACTTTAATGCCTGTCTGCGCATTTTCTTAGGCATTGTGAAGCTGTAGTCTCTTGGTTTTGGAGCAAATGCTACTCCGCCTTTTACCCATATAGGTGAACGAATACTACCATGACGGGCACGTCCAGTTCCTTTTTGTCTCCATGGCTTAGCGCCACCTCCTCTAACTTCAGCACGGGTTAGAGCGGATTGAGTTCCTTGGCGCTTATTAGCCAGCTGCATCCTTACTACCTGATGTAATAAAGCCTTATTTATTTTCACACCAAAGATATCATTATTAAGTTCCAGTTCCCCAACTGTTGCTCCTTCAGTGTTATATACTGCTACTTTGGGCATACCCTTTCCTCCTTTCCGAAGTCCTGTTTAAACTATCTTTTTACTGTTTCCTTGATCATAACCAGGTTACCCTTTGCTCCGGGAACAGCACCTTTAACCAGTAACAGGTTTCTTTCAGTATCAACTTTCACAATTTCAAGGTTTTGTACTGTAGTACGTCTGTTGCCCATTCTGCCGGGAAGTTTTTTGTTTTTAAATACTCTCCCAGGTGAGGCTGCTGCACTCATAGCACCTGGTCCTCTGTGATAGTGAGAACCGTGGCTCATAGGACCTCTACCATGTCCCCATCTTTTTATGTTTCCAGCAAAACCTTTTCCTTTAGAATTACCTGTAATATCTACTCGATCCCCTTCCGCAAAAACATCCACTTTGATCTCCTGACCTACCTGGTACTCCTCAGCATTGTCAAAGCGGAATTCACGGACATATCTTCTATAAGGGACGCCTGCTTTATCAAAATGACCTTTTAAAGGCTTGTTAACAAGCTTTTCTCGAATTTCATCGTACCCCACCTGAACAGCATTATAGCCATCCTTGTCTTGGGTTTTAACCTGGGTTACTACACAGGGACCGGCCTCAATAACAGTAACCGGAATAACGTTTCCTTCTTCGGTAAACACCTGAGTCATCCCAAGTTTTTTACCCAGAATCCCTTTATTCATCTTCTTCAACCTCCGTTCCGTGAGAAAATATCTTGGTCTCTTCACTGTCCATTATTATAGTTTAATCTCAATATCTACACCAGCGGGCAGATCCAGTCGCATTAAAGAATCGACGGTTTTAGATGTGGGACTTAAAATGTCAATCAGACGTTTGTGAGTCCTCATCTCAAACTGCT
>JAAYGY010000074.1 GCA_012735575.1 Clostridiales bacterium | reverse complement strand
CGGACTTTAGATTTAAGGATATAACTATTCATTTAGATGACCAGGTTATTAAAACTAAGATTTTGTTAGTGGCCATAGCAAATGGAACCCATTATGGTGGAGGAATGATGGTAAATCCCAAAGGCGATCTGGAAGATGGATATCTTGATGTAATAGTAGTTAGTTCTCTACCCAGATATAAGATACCCCTATTATTACACAGATTTGTAAAGGGCTCTTATTTGGATCTGCCCTATGTAAAAACTTATAGATGTAAGGAAATCTCTATAGAAAGCAATGATGATTTAGTTATAAACGCTGACGGAGATTTATATGGCACCACTCCTGCCAAATTTACTGTTAAACCCTTATCTTTAAATGTTATAGGAAACTATTAAACTTAAGTGACATAACGGAGGACAAGTGATTATGGAAACACTTTATCAGACCTTAAACATCTACAAGTTAGAAATAATCTTAATCACCTTTTTCTTAGCTTTATTGTCTGCTATATTGGTTATAATAAATTTTCGCAGAACTACCAAGACTATTAGAAGATACAAAAAATTAATGAGGGGAATGGATAATAAGAATCTAGAATCCATGCTGCTAAATCATTTGGATACTGTAGAGAAAGTTGATACTAAAATTAATAAGCTGGATAAAAATGTAAATAATATATTAAAGCAGCTGGAATCCTGTATTCAAAATGTAGGTATGGTCCGTTACAACCCCTTTGATCATATGGGTAGTGACCTAAGTTTTTCTGTTGCTCTTCTTAACCAACAGGGAGACGGAGTTGTTTTAACTGGCCTTTATTCCAGGGAGTCATCCGCTATATTTGCCAAGCCAATTGTTAATATGAAGTCTAAGTATCCTTTATCCGATGAGGAAAAGCAGGCTATTGATCTTTCTATAAAAAGTAAAATGTATAATATAAGCACCTTCCTATAATAATATAAGGGGAGGTGTTTTTTGTGACTACTATAGCACTGACAAAATCTTTAGCCCATCTTAAGTATGAACTTGAAAACTTAGGATATAATGTTTTGTTTGAAGATGAAATTAATTCACCAGTAGACGTTTTTATTTATTTATATGATGATCAAAGATCTTTATATTCCACTACACAGAAACTTGATAGTGCTGTTTCATCTAGCTATCCTGACCATGAATACCATGGTACACTGCTTATTGATGGCATGGGAAAAACTATTGATGAAATTAAATATATTATAGAAAACCGCGTCTATAGCCCTATTTTTTGAGGGTAATGGCTTCTAAGTTTCTATTTGCCAACTTTGAAAGGTTATAATAGATACCAGCGCTAATTATATCAGCCATCTTCATAACAAGGCTTAGTCTGGTGTTCTGTAAAATCATGTATTCCATGAATCCACTTATATTGACAATTCCCATAACATGCATATGGCCTATTTCCGGAAGTTTCTTATTGACTCCAGCCCCTGGTTTTATTGGTCCTTCGCCTATGGAAATGCAGCCAATGCTTTCCGCTCTGCCTAAGCATGCATCTATACTTATGATAAATGGATTTCTATAATTTCTTTCTATTTCTTCAATAATACTTTTTAAGTTTTTAGCATGAACGGGTTCTTCTAAAGTACCATAGACATGAATATTCTTACCCTGAATATATCTTAGTTTATGGCCTACCAATGGTCCTAGACAATCGCCTGTTGATCTGTCTGTTCCAATACATAATATTACTATATGGGAGTATTCTCTATTAAGGTTCCGCAATAGAATTTCTTCAAATCCCCTTATAAACATAGAACTAGCATAGGGTTTGTTTATATCAATATAAATTGAAAATTTAGATTCCATGCATAACTCCCTTTACAATTTTTGCTTTTCTTCTTTCTTTTGTAAGGTCAAAATTTGGCGTAGAAAAGCTTTTCTATATTTTATGATAAAGGGACATGAATTATTACTGTTTCCATCAACTCAAGAAAAGGAGGATTTTACGCCTTTTTGGCGAAAACAATACTGTAAGCTTTTCTTAAGGGGTGACAGCATGAAAGTAAAAAAAATACTGGCTTTAGCTTTTTTCCTTTTAGTTATCCTTGCTTTTGTTTTTATATTTTATAAGCATAACCTGTTAGACAGATTAACCTTGCAGGTCATTGATCATGAACCAATAGCTTTTAATGAAACTGATAATATCTTTTTTTACAAGGACGGCTTTGCCATCTCCGGACAATACATTAATTTCTACAATAGCCAGGGCCAGCAGGTTGATATGCCTTTTCAGTTCGACGAAGATCTTGGCCAGGATCTGATTATTAATAATATGACCTCTAATTATATGCTGATAAATAATAACGCTATATATAAAATCCAAGGTATGAATCTAAATCTATTCTATAATACTGATATACCTGTTATAAGTATTACAGAATATGGTAAATATTTACTTATGGTAGTTAATATTCCCGATGAGGGATTGGGATTAAAAGTTTTAGATCTTGATTATGGAAGTATCACTGATTTAGGCTTTGACCATAATTATTATTTTATGGACTTGGACCATACTTCTATAACAGATACCTTTTTATCGGTTCTTACCTTGGATGTTAATGGCTCCTTTCCCTCATCTAAGGTTTTTCATTATGATGAGAATCTTTCACTTTTTGGAGTTAATACTGGCCTTGATGAATTTTTTTATAATATTTTTCGATTGCCCTCTTGCTCTATTTTAATTGGCAATAGGAGGCTAGTATGTTACAATGTAGAAGGTGAAGAGGAGTGGAATATAGAAAATAAACTCACTAAAAACTTTCAGGTAGTTAAGAATGATACTGGGGTATTGATATATTTAGATCAAAACCTGTCAGAAACATTACAAGAGGAATATTATAACGGTGTATACATAAATAACAAAGGTGAGAGACAAAACATAAAACTTCCTTCTCAGCTAACTAATATTTCCTCATATAATGAAAATAAATACTTTGGCCTTCAACACGGCAAGGTAATTATGATTTTTGACAGAAATGGTAACGTAGAGCATGAGTTTTTCATAGATGAAGATATAAAGGATATTTACTGGAATCAGCATCATCCAGATTGTTTTTTTATTATAAATTTTGATGACCAGCTAAAACTTTATTCAATTGAGCGGGAGGATTTACTATGAATATAATAGATTTAGCAATTATTTTAGTATTAGTTGTTAATCTTTTGATTGGAGCCTATTATGGCTTTACTGTTTCTTTTTTCAAGATTATTTCTTATATTATTTCCTGGTTTTTTTCTTTGCTTTTTCACTCGTCCTTAACTAGACTGTTAGTAGAACGTTTCCCTGATTTAATAAGCAAAATTGCCTATTTTTCCGAAGGCTCTTCTAAAACTCCTTTTGAGCAAAAAATTCTACCTGTTGCATCTTTATCTCAGGATCAAATAGTAAGTATAGTTAATGAATCGGGTCTACCCAATCCCTTTAGCAACAGAATCCAGGAGAATTTAATTAATCAAAGCTTGGAAGGTTTAGAAAATATAGGTCAGTATTTTGATTATACTGTTGCCAGTATTATTATGAATTTAATAAGTTTTATACTATTATTTATTGCTCTAGAGCTTATCTTAACCCTGATTATTTCTCTTACCCAGAATATTATAGATCTACCTGTCCTAGTTAAGTATGATGGTGTAGCTGCAGCTGTACTGGGATTGTTTAGAGGATTTTTATTTCTTTATATATTATTTGCCTTTATCCCTCTACTATATCTGGTTGTACCAGCAGATATACTGTCAACCTTTATAGATGAATCCAGATTCATTGACTTTTTCTTAAACACCAATATCTTTTCTTCCTTTGTAAAAGGCACTTTTTAGCTGATGTATATATTACATCAGCTTTTTTGTTGATTATTATTTACTCTTATTCTAAGGTTTCACCTATATTTTTACAATGTTTCACGTGAAACATTGGAGGGTAAGTGAAGTGATGCTAATTTTGATAATTCCTTTTAATTTAAACAAAATAAAGTAAATAGTTCGTCAAAAAAAACTCTTTTAAACTATCATTTTTATAAAATATAATATTCATATTGATATTATTCTTTTTATTAACTTTTATGTCTTTCAGGTCTTTCTATACATGATTTGTTATCTATTTATCACCTTTATTAATAATTCTTATTTTAGAACAATATATTATTACTTAATAAGATGGCTACCCTTGTCTGGTTATTTAGTTAATTTTTTTGTACTATGTACGACTTTTGGATCACTATTTATTTATAATGCAAATTATATGTGAATGAACGTATTCTATAAATGTAAGAAAAACTCAGTGTATAGAATGCAGAATAAGAGTTAATATCAAGGATAAATAAAGTGTGTTCCAACTGTAGAAGCCATTTTAGAAAGTAAGCTTTCAAAATCAAATACTCTTAGCTAAATCCAAAACAGTGATGAATTTAGGTTAATAGTCATTTTAATTTATATATAATAACTTATGCTATATTAAAGAATATAACACACCTTTTATTTTATATTTTTATTGTTTTCACCATATAGCCTATCTATAGCTTTAATAATATTACTCTTCTCATTATTATTTAAGATTATTTTTATGTTTACTTACTTTTTAGATATTTTTTTGAAATTAATTCGATATAAATCTTTTATAAAGAATTATAATATGAGTAAGTTTTTCTTAACAGGATTTGTTTGAAGGTCACACTTGGTTCATATCATATTAATAGAGATGGTAGCTAGATTTGGGAATTTTAACTTTATTAGTACAAAGAATAAAAAAAGAAAAGGATGTTTCACGTGAAACATCCCAAAATCTGAATCAGTTTATATAGATATTTTCTTTATTATTCTTTCAAGATCATCGTTGCCATAATACTCAATCTCGATTACGCCCTTCTTCTTACCCTGCTGGATAGTTACTTTTGTGCCTAAAGATTCCTCCATCCTACTCTCAAGCTCCATTATAAAGGAAGGTTTTTCTATGGTCTTTGACTTTTTCTTTAATCTTCTATTCTCTTTAATATTCTTTATCAGGTTTTCTGTTTCTCTAACACTGAGATTTTTTTCTACAATCAATTCAGCAAGTTCCATAATCTTAGTCTGGTTGTTTAAAGCAAGAAGTGCTCTGGCATGACCCGTGGTGATTTTACCTTCTTCCAGGAGATTTCTTACCTGTTTTGGCAATCTTAATAGCCTTAGGGCATTCGTTATAGATGGTCGGCTTTTTCCTAATCTTTTTGCTACCTGCTCCTGTGTAAGTCCATAATTATCAATTAGGGAATGGATTCCCTCAGCTTCTTCAATTGGGTTTAAATCCTCTCTTTGAAGATTCTCGATTAGGGCGAGTTCTAGCATTTCTTTTTCATCTATATCTTTAACTATAGCAGGAATTTTATTTAACCCTGCTGCTCTGGCTGCTCTCCACCTTCTTTCACCCGCAATTATAGTATATCTATCTTTTTCAGAAGGTTTTACTATTATTGGTTGGACTACTCCATGCTCCATAATAGATTGACTCAAATCTTGTATAGAATTCTGTTCAAAGTTTCTTCTGGGTTGATCGGGATTTGGATCTATATCATATATACTAAGCTCTAAAACTCTGCCTTCTAAAGTTTCGCTTGAACCGGTGTCTTCAGTACTTTCAAAACTATCATAGCTTTGAAAAAGAGCATCCAAGCCCTTACCCAATCCTCTTTTCTTCATTTGTTCATGCCTCCATTTCTCTTTCTAGAAATTCCTCTGCCAGTTCAGCATAGGCTACAGCTCCAACACATTTTGGATCATATAAATGAATTGGAAGGCCATGGCTGGGCGCTTCGCCCAATCTAACATTTCTAGGTATTATTGTAGTAAAAAGTTTACTCCTAAAATACTTTTTTACCTCTTCTACTACTTGTATTGAAAGATTGGTTCTAGCGTTAAACATGGTCAATATAACACCCTCAAGCTCAAGATTTGGATTTGAGGTCTGTTTGACCTTTTGAATAGTACCTAAAAGCTGTGTCAAACCCTCTAGGGCAAAATATTCACACTGTATAGGCACTAAAACTCCGTCAGCTGCAGTAAAAGCATTTATAGTAATCAGACCGAGAGAAGGAGGACAGTCTATAAAAATGTAGTCATACATATCTCTTATAGATTCAATTGCATTCTTCAATTTGAATTCTCTAAAATCCATCAAAACTAATTCTACTTCAGCACCTGCAAGTTGAAGATTTGATGAAACTATATCCAGATTTTCAACCTGAGTTTGTCTAATTGCCTTTCTAATATCGGCTTGGTTTATTAAGACATCATAAATTGATAATAAATCCGGATTATCCTTTTCTATTCCAAGGCCACTGGTTGTATTTCCCTGTGGATCGATATCAATAGTTAAAACTTTCTTTCCCAGATTAGCCAAACCGGAGGCTAAATTGATATTAGTAGTAGTTTTCCCTACACCACCCTTTTGATTTGCAATGGCAAACACCTTAGACATTCAAACAACCCCTTTAACTTGTCTTATTAACATTATAGATTATATTATGATTTCTTTAAAGGCCTTTTAATGAAAAGTGTATAAATAGACAAAAAAAAGCCGTGGTATTTACCACTGCTTTACAGATATATATGGTAAGGGCGGTTCTGTTTAATAACTTTAATTCTTTGGAATGGAAACAGTAATTTCTATAGCATCTCCAGTGTCTACCTCTTTTACAAGAGGGTTTAGTCCACAATTTTTCATCATGACCACAGCATCTCTAATAGTATTGATAAATATTCTTATATCCCTATATCCACCAACAACCCTTTTTCCTTTCTTTTTCTTTTGACTCATCTGGATTCTCTGCATGGTTCTTTCTACTAACATCTCTGAATCTTTTACATTATAGTTCTTTTCAATAATTTTCTTTAAGGCTTTTAAGCGTAACTCTTCTTCAGGCAATCTCAAAAGGCATCTGGCATGTCTTTCAGTTAAATTATTTTTAATTAATGCATTCTTTATTTCATCTGATAATCTTAAGAGGCGTATCTTGTTAGCTATAGTTGACTGGCTTTTCCCGATCCTTTTTGCCAATTCTTCCTGGGTTAGTCCATAATCCCTAATTAAAGCTAAATAACCTTTAGCTTCCTCCAGGTAATGAAGATCTTCCCTTTGAAGGTTTTCTATCATGGCCATAACAGCTGAATCCTTTTCACTACTCGTAATAATTATAGCAGGAATGGTTTCTAATCCTGCCATCTTTGAGGCCCTAAGTCTTCTTTCTCCTGCAACTAACTCATACCCATTAACTCCAGCTCTCCTAACTGTAATTGGCTGGATCAAACCAACTTCTTTTATCGATTCTGCTAACTCTTCTAAACTTTTTTGGGAGAAATTCTTTCTCGGCTGATAAGGATTTGGTTTTATCATCATAATGGGAATCATCTCCAATACCTGATTATCCTCTCTTCTTTGCTTAATAGAATTTTGTAAATTCTTTATGGAAATCATATCTTCACCTCCTAGTCTTAGTATAGTATTCTTCATATTTTATTAAATTCCTTCTTTTTTAAGTATTTTTCTTGATTATTGTTATATATTTTTTATTTACTTGCATTTCCTCAGTTTTACGACCTGTTTTAATAAATAAAAATAAAGAATAACAAAAGTCGCCATTATAATGGCGACTTTTTGATTTTTCCTGGAGAACGGGGATATTTTTTAGGAGTTCTAGTATTCTTTTGTATGATAACAAGCTTATGGGTTTTATGTGAAAAGGGTACTACAATCTCTTTTATAAATGGATGTTTTTGACCTGAAAGTAATTCTATGGCCTTTCCCGCTTCCGTTAGCTCATCATCAGCAGCTGGGCCCTTATAGGATACAAAGTATCCTCCTACCTTTGCAAAGGGTAAAGAGTATTCAGCTAAAACATTTAACGATGCAACTGCCCTGGAAACTACAAAGTCAAATTTCTCCCTATAAGCTTCATCCCTGGCCAGGTCTTCAGCCCTGGAGTGGATTATTTCTATATCTAAAAGATCAAGTTCCTTTGATACTTCCTTTAAGAATTCAGTCCTTTTCTTTAAAGAGTCTAATAGTACCATCCTTGCATTTGGTCTTAATATCTTAATTGGTACTCCTGGAAAACCAGCACCAGTTCCTATATCTATTATGGTATGATAGTTTTCTATAGTCATCTCTTCCAGTATAGATATAGAATCTAAAAAATGTTCTACTATTATCTCGTCAGACTCCACTATAGCGGTTAAATTCATCTTTTTATTCCACTCAACCAATAAGGATATATATTTATCAAACTTTTTTAGCTGTTCTCCAGTTACATCCATTTTTAGGGCTTGAATCCCTTCTTTTAGCTTTGTTAAATCATGCTCCATCCCTGCCACCATCTCTCCTCATCTTTTCCAAATAAATCATCAAAACCGAAATATCGGCAGGGGAAACACCGGATATTCTGCTGGCCTGGCCAATTGATTCAGGTTTTACCTGATTTAATTTTTGCCTTGCCTCTAGTCTCAAACCAGATATTTTACTATAGTCTATTCCTTCAGGAATCCTTTTTGATTCCATCTTTTTAAACTGATTTGCCTGTCTTAGTTGTTTTTTTATATATCCCTCATACTTTATAGAAACTTCTACCTGTTCCCTATCCTGCCTTAATTTTATCTCTCCTGGTCCTCCTAGATACTCAATATCCTGGTAACTTATCTCAGGCCTTTTTAATAGTTCATATAGGGTTATTCCACTTTTTATAGGGGAGGAACCTCTCTTTTCCAGATAATTTATTATCTCTTGGGTTGGGGAGAGAATAAAATCCTTCAGCCTATTAATCTCCTTTTCTACTCTTTCACATTTTTTCATAAACCAGTCATAGCGTTTGTTATCTACAAGACCTATTTTATATCCTATCTCAGTAAGCCTCATATCAGCATTATCCTGTCTTAAAAGTAGCCGGTATTCTGCTCTGGATGTCATCATTCTATAGGGTTCATTGGTTCCCTTGGTCACCAGATCATCTATTAATACACCTACATAGGCTTGTGATCGGTCTAGTATAAGAGGCTCATCGCCTTTAATATATTGAACCGCATTAATACCTGCTATAATACCCTGGGCTGCCGCTTCCTCATAGCCGGAACTTCCATTTATCTGACCGGCAAAGAACAGACCCGAAATAGCCTTACTTTCCAAGGAAAGCTTTAAGTCTTTTGAATCAATACAGTCATACTCAATAGCATATGCGGGACGCATTATTCGTACATTTTCCAGTCCAGGCACACTTCTGTACATTTCCCTTTGAACATCTATAGGTAAGCTGGTAGACAGTCCCTGAGGATACATTTCATTTGTATGCCTGCCCTCGGGTTCAATGAATACCTGATGACTTTCCTTGTCTGAAAACCTAACTATCTTGTCCTCAATGGAAGGACAATATCTGGCTCCTATCCCTTCAATGCTACCTGAATACATGGGTGATCTGTGGAGATTTTCCCTGATAATTTCATGGGTTTTTTTAGTAGTATGGGTCAACCAGCAGGGAACCTGCTCCCTTTCTATAGTATCATTTAAAAAAGAGAAGGGAATAATTTCCTCATCCCCATGCTGAGGAATCATTTTCTCATAATCTATGGATTTACCATCAATTCTTGCAGGGGTTCCAGTCTTAAATCTTTGCAACCTAAAGCCCAGGTCCCTTAAGTTATTAGATAATTCATTTGCCGGGAAAAATCCATTGGGACCGCTATTTGTACTATATTCACCTATAATTATTCTACTTTTTAGATAAACTCCTGTAGCTACTACTACTGCTTTACAGGAATATATATCACCAAGGGCTGTTACAACACCAGTTACTTTACCACTTTTCTCTAATATTTCAGTGACCTCTCCCTGGATAATGTCTAACTGCGGCTGATTTTCCAGGGTGCTTTTCATAAGCCTATGGTAATCATGCTTATCTGCCTGTGCTCTTAGAGAATGAACCGCCGGACCCTTGGCAGTGTTTAACATTCTTACTTGTATAAAACATTTATCTATATTAAGACCCATCTGTCCTCCTAAAGCATCCACTTCACGGACTAAATGTCCCTTTGAAGTACCCCCAATAGAAGGATTACAGGCCAATAAAGCTATATTATCAAGATTAGTAGCAAAGACGGCGGTTTTAAAACCCATTCTTGCACCGGCCAAAGCTGCCTCACAACCAGCATGACCACCGCCTACTACAATTATATCGTAATTTCCTACATTCAGTCTCATTCTTTCTCCTACTTTCCTAGACAAAATTCGGAAAAGATTTTATCAATCAAATCTTCTGTTACAGTTTCACCTGTAATGCTGCCTAAACTGTCTACAGCAGCCCTTAAATCAATAGACACTATATCCAGAGGAATTTGATTATCCAGACCCCCCAAAGCGTCTATAAGATATTTTTTAGCATTATTTAAAATCTCCTGATGCCTTATATTGGTTATCATTAAGTGGTCAGAGATTTCTATCTCTCCCCTAAAGAACATTTTATATATTATATCTTCAACTTTGTCAATGCCTTTTCCCAGAGTCAATGATGTTTCTACAATGGGAGTTTCACTGCCCATATACTCTTCAATGTCCCTTCTATCAAGCAAAACAGGCTTGTCTATTTTATTCAGTATAATTAATACCTTTCTCCCTTTAAGATAGTCTAATATCTCTCTGTCTTCATCTTCCAGGGGCGTAGAAGCATCAAGGACTGTTATAATAAGATCTGCATTTTCAATATTCTGTTTAGATCTCTCTATACCTATCCGCTCAACCTGGTCCAAAGTTTCCCTTATCCCAGCAGTATCAATTATCCTAACTGCTACTCCTCTTATATTTATAAACTCTTCTATTACATCTCTAGTAGTTCCGGGAATATCAGTTACAATAGCACGTTCTTCCTTTACCAGAGCGTTTAATAAAGAGGATTTTCCAACATTGGTCTTGCCAATAATTACAGCTTTTATCCCCTGCCTTATTAGTTTACCATGTTCTGCAGTGCTAATTAAATGATTAATATTTTCCACAATACTGGATATATTTTCTCTTATGGATTGGGTAGTGATTTCATCTATATCTTCTTCTGGGTAGTCTATAGTAACTTCAATATGAGCCATAATATCGATAAGCTGCTCTCTCATTCTTTTTATATGAGCAGATAGACTTCCCTCCATTTGGTTAAGGGATGCCTTAGCCAGTTTTTCAGTCTTTGCACAAATCAAATCCATAACAGCTTCAGCCTGAACCAGGTCTATCCTGCCGTTTAAAAAGGCTCTTTTTGTAAACTCTCCCGGCTCCGCCAATCTGGCACCTCTGTTTATTACCTCTTTTAAAATGCTGGTCAGGGGTATAATACCACCATGGCAATGGATCTCCACTACATCTTCTGCTGTGTAGGATCTTGGACCCTTCATATAAACAAGTAGAACCTCATCAATTATGCTTCCTTCACTATCTACTACTTTTCCATAATGCATATATCTGTCTTTGAAGTTTTTATTTTTCTTACTTACAAAAATAAAAATTTCCCTTGCTATATCTAAAGCTTTGGAGCCGCTAATTCTAACAATCCCAATACCTCCTTCACCTGGAGGGGTAGCAATAGCAGCTATTGTATCCTCTATAAACATTCTTTGTCCCTCCCATAAAGCTATAAAAAGTTTAACCCAGTATAAATATACTGGGCTGTTTTTATATATATTAAACAATCAAATTTTATTTGAGAGTTATTACCACTCTTCTATTGGGTTCTTCACCCTCACTGTATGTTCTTACATAGCTATCATTTTGTAATGAAGCATGGATTATTCTTCTCTCAAAAGGATTCATGGGCTCTAAAGCAATCTTTTTCTTGGTTTTCGCTACCTTGTAGCCCAATCTTTTTGCCAGACGCCTTAAGGTTTCTTCCCTTTTCTTTCTATAGTTTTCTGTATCTAAATTGATTCTCTTATAGTTCTGTCCTTCCTTGTTAACTACTAAACTAGTCAAATACTGAAGAGCATCCAAGGTTTCTCCTCTATGACCTATGAGCAATCCCATTCCTCTTCCTTTTAACTCAATATTTACCTGTTCATCATCCTCAGACACATTAATAATAGCTTCAACACCCATTAATTCCATCAATTCCATTAAGAATTCCTTTGCTATCTCACCCTTGGTTTTCTTTACAGTAGCTCTTATTCTTGCGTCCTTGGCACCAATAATGCCAAAAAGTCCTTTCACCGGCTCTTCCAAAACCTCAATCTCCAGCATGTCTCTTTGAACACCTAATTGAGCAACCGCCATCAAAATAGCTTCGTCAATGGTTTTTCCGCTGCTCTCAACAGTTTTCATTATTTTGCACCTTCCTTACTTGTTTTTCCTTCAGGATACATCCGGTTATAGATTAGCTGCTGTGCAATTTGAAACAGATTACTAGTTACCCAGTAGATACTGAATGCTGATGTATACATTGATGTAAACCAGATAGACATAATAGGCATGATAGTAGACATTCCCTTTGTCTGCTGGTTATCTCCACTAGCAGGGGCAGTCATATTCATTTGCAGATATGAAGTTATTCCTGCCAAAGCAGATAAAATAAACAATCCATTCCACGGACCACTCCAACCTCCCGCCATAAAGGGGATGGTTCTGCCAATTATATCCCTTAGAGGAGAATCGGCAATCCACACATTTTTAATCCATAAAAACCTAAGACTGGATTCAGATGTTTTTAAAAATTCCAGTGCCTGAGCAGTACTGATATTTTTTATTGCATCCACAACAGCTGTGGTATTGGCACTGCCTGCTATCTCACTTATTTGACTAATAAGACGCTCATTGTTTGGACTGCTAAATAAACTTGTTAATACATCTCCTACGCTTTGCTTTATTGCAGATGAATTTTGTAGACTTTCAACGAATTCCTGAAGCACGGGACCTATAGCACTATTGCTATAGTTTATAAGATTTACATAGAAAACTTCCAGTTGTGCACTGGCTATGGCTCTCAAGGCTGCAAACATGGCAAACATGAGAGGTAACTGGAGTAGCATGGGAAGGCATCCTCCCATAGGGTTTACTCCATGTTTTTGATAAAGCTCCATGGTTTTTTTGTTTCTTTTTTCTGGATCATTTTTATATTTTTCATTTATTTTTTGTATTTCCGGATTTAGTTCAGAAATTTTTCTGGTGGACGCTTTTGCTTTTAAGTCAAGAGGCAAAAGAGCCAAACGTGTTAAGATAGTAAATATAACTACTGAAAGGCCATAATTTCCAACTATAGAGTTAATTCCTGTAATAATTGATTGAAGAAAACCTACCAAAGCAGACCACATACTACAACACCTGCCCCTTGACATTTTTTACTAACCATATTTCTATAACATTCATTCCTCATTATACCTCCGAAAGTATTTACCAATACTGTATCTGCATAATCCTTTATACCAATGGATCGTATCCACCTGGATGGAAAGGATTGCATTTTATAATTCTTTTTACAGCCTTTAGGGAACCTTTTATAATACCATATTTAGCTACAGCCAAAATAGCATAATCCGAGCAGGTAGGGTAAAATCTACAGCTTTTTGGAAATAATGGAGATATGAATCTCTGATATAATTTGATACCTTTTATTAAGATATTTTTCATAAATTCCTAATTTCTACTCCTTAAACAAACCTGCTCTTTTTAGCAAATTTTCCATCTGGTTTTCTAGTTTTGCAAAACTGGCATCCCTTGCTCCAATTCTAACAATGAAAATAAGATCATAACCTGGCTTTATTTTTTCCAGTCTTACTCTACAGATCTCCCTTAATCTTCTTTTTGTTTTATTCCGCTGCACAGCATTCCCAAATTTCTTGCTTATGGAAAAACCCACTCTGGTAATCTTTAATCTATTCTTTCTATACACTAAAACTAAGCAGGAATTGGCAAGGGACCTGCCTTTTTTGTATGTGTAGCTAAAATCTCTTCTCTTTCTCAAACGATACTTTCTCTTCACAAAATACCCTCTCACTATATGTCCTGAACAAAGGTTGCTGCATTCTAAAAGAAATGGATACTATGGTAGAAAAGGCCACCATTTCAGTGGCCTTATGCTGTCAGTTTCTTTCTACCTTTCTGTCTTCTTCTCTTTAGCACCAGTCTGCCATTTTTAGTACTCATTCTCTTCCTAAAGCCATGTACTTTTTTTCTACGTCTATTATTAGGCTGAAAAGTTCTTTTCATCTCATATTCCCCTTTCTAGTGGTTTAAATAAGCAGCTTATATCTATATATAAACTTCTTATCTTTTTAGCATTATTAAGCCAATAAGAGTACTTTACTTATAGTATTATAAGCGAACAATCCTTTAGCTGTCAAGAAAATCAACAAATTCAATTGATTATCCACAGATTATTTGATATTATATCTTTACTGTTGATAACTTCCCGTCTATAATATAATAGAAGGGATAGGTTATAAGTTATACACATTCTGTGGATAACTTTGTGTATAACTTTTTTGTGATTTCAGTTTTTTGGCGTAATTTCGGTTTCTTTTACTTGTTAATACTGTTTATAACTTTTACACTTTTGTGGAATATTATCCCCACTTTTATACAAAATTTATTAAGTGGTGATATTAATAAAAATAAGGTGATTTTTCTACAAAGGCTTCTGCAAAGATTTACGAACTTGAAGCCTTTGTTTAAATTGCCTTTGATATAGATAGTTTTATAAATTATAAATTTGGCAAAAATATGTATTATTACGGTATTTATAGGAGGTTTCCTGATGGATCATATGGTTGTTAAGTTGTGGGAGGACGCTCTGCCTATTATCAAGCTGGAATTGACTGACGTAAGCTTTAACACATGGATAAAAACTATAGAGCCCTTAGCTATAATTGATAATAATTTTTACTTAATGGTTCCCAACGATTTTACCAAAGGCATACTGGAGTCCAGATACATGGACCTGTTGGTAAACTCTTTAAAGCAGGTGTCTTCTAACGACTATGTTATTACATTAGTATTACCAAATGAAGCAGAAAAATACTTAAAGCAGGAAGAAGATGAGGGAAAAGAACCAGAAAGCCATAAAGCTGCTCTTAATGCTAAATATACCTTCGATTCCTTTGTTATAGGTAATAGCAACAGGTTTGCTCACGCAGCCTGTCTGGCTGTAGCTGAAGCTCCAGCACATGCCTATAATCCACTTTTTATCTATGGAGGTGTTGGGCTGGGCAAAACCCATCTAATGCATGCCATAGGGCATTATATCCTGGAACAGAATCCAAAAACCAAGGTACTATATGTTACTTCTGAAAAATTCACCAATGAACTTATTACATCTATTCAAACCAACAAAAATGTGGACTTCCGAAATAGGTACCGTAATGTAGACGTCCTTTTGGTGGATGATATTCAATTTATTGCAGGCAAGGAAAGTACTCAGGAAGAGTTCTTCCATACTTTTAACGCTCTTCACGAATCAAACAAACAGATTATTATATCCAGCGACCGTCCTCCTAAAGAAATACCTACTCTGGAGGATCGTTTGCGATCCAGGTTTGAATGGGGCCTTATAGCGGATATTCAGCCCCCGGATTTAGAAACCAGAATAGCTATTTTAAGAAAGAAGGCTGAACAGGAGCAGATAGAGGTGGATGATGATATACTCCTATTTATTGCACAACGGATTCAGTCTAATATTAGAGAATTAGAGGGAGCATTAATACGGATCCTGGCTTACTCTTCCCTCAATAATAACAGGTTGGACTTAATAATAGCTGAAGAGGCGCTAAAGGACATTATATCCAACAATCATCCTAAAGTTATTACTCCCGCTCTAATTATGGAAGTGGTAGGCAATTACTTCGATGTAAAGATTGAAGATTTTAAATCCAAGAAAAGAAACAGAGCAATAGCTCATCCCAGACAAATAGCTATGTATTTGTGTAGGGAACTTACCGATCTATCTCTCCCCAAGATAGGCGAAGAATTTGGAGGTAGGGATCATACCACTGTTATACATGCCTATGACAAGATTACTAATGACCTAGCTAGCGATCCGGAATTATCAAAGACTGTGTATCAGATCCGTAAAGAGTTAGAAAGTCTATAAAAGCAAGATCTTTGTGAAAGAATTGTGGATAACTTTCTCTTGTTTGATTAGTCCTTCCACAAAGTTATCCACAGGCTCTTGTCGAGTATTTCGCCTAAATTTGACATGATTCACAAAATCACAGTCCCTACTACTATTACTACTAAAATATTATATATATTCACCATACTCAGGAGGTATTCCATGAAATTTATATGTTCACAAAAAAAATTATCTGAAAGCATAAATACAGTTCAGAAGGCTATCAGTTCCAGATCCACCCTTCCCATACTGGAAGGAATTTATTTAAAAGCATACAAGGGTGTATTAAAATTAATAGGGAATGATTTAGACATAGGTATTGAATGTTTTTTAGATGCTAACATACTTCAGGAAGGGGCTGTTGTTATTCCTTCCCGTATTTTTGGAGACATCATCCGCAGGCTGCCCGATGATCAGGTTGAGATTGAGGTCTCTGATAAATATGTAGTTAGTATAAAGACTTCCAGTTCTCATTTTGAAATACAGGGAATACAGCCAGATGAATATCCTGATCTTAAAAATGTTGAAGAGAATGATCCTGTAGAAATAGAGCAAAATCTGTTAAAACAAATGATTCAAAATACTATTTTTGCTGTAGCAACCGATGAAACCAGACCTGTATTAACAGGAGGGCTGGTTGAAATTAAAGACGGAAATATTAATATAGTTTGCCTGGATGGTTATCGTTTGGCTATAAGACGAGGTAAGGTAGAAAGCAGTAAGGAAATAGATGTAATAATACCAGGTAAAACCTTAAATGAGATAAGCCGCATTATTGAAGACAGCGATGAAAAGATAAGCATAAGTATAGATGATAAGCATGTTCTATTTGACATGGGCTATACCCGAGTTATATCTAGGCTCCTTAGTGGTGAATTTATTAATTATACACAGATAATTCCTCAGGAGTATAAGACTCGAATTAAAGCTGATGCTAAAGTTTTATACAGTGCTATCGAAAGAGCCTCCCTTTTGGCAAGAGAAGGCCGAAATAACCTTATTAAACTAAATATAAAAGAGGATAAGTTAGTTATAAACTCCAATTCTGAACTGGGAACAGCACATGAAGAGGTACCCGTTGAGATGGAAGGTAAAGAGATGCTTATAGCTTTTAACGCCAGATATTTTATGGATATACTAAAAGGAATTGGAAATGAAGAAGTATATATTGATTTTACTACTAATGTAAGTCCTTGTGTTTTTAGACCTTTGGAGGGAGATAACTTCACATATCTCCTACTTCCTGTAAGAATTAGTGTATAAAAAAGCGTAACTGGAGGAAACAGTTTTGGAAAAAATAACTATTAACACAGAGTTTATAAAGCTTAATCAGCTGTTAAAATGGGCTGGTATAGCTGACACCGGCGCCCATGCCAGTCAAATGATCAAGGACGGTCTTGTAAAGGTAAATGGTCAGCTTGAAACCAGAAGGGGAAAAAAGATATACCCTGGGGATAAGATATTGCTGGATGATAGATATGAATTCCTGGTAGTCAGGGAAGGATGATTTAAAATTGCATCTCAAGGAACTGAGCCTGATAGATTATAGGAATTATGTAAAGTTAGAGCTAAAGTTTAGCTCTAATTTAATTGTTTTGTCAGGAAGGAATGCCCAGGGAAAAACCAATATACTGGAGTCAATCTTTTTATCCAGTACCGGGCGATCCCATAGAACTCCCAGGGACAGGGAGCTTATCCGATGGGGTCAAAAGGAATCTGTTATAAGATCTTTGGTTGATAAAAGAGAGGGGCCCAGCCTTATAGAGATAACTCTGAGCCAGAAGGACAAAAAGAAAATTAATATAAATAGTATGACAGCTCAAAGGCTGGGCGAGCTTATGGGCCATATTAACAGTGTTCTTTTCTCTCCCGAAGATCTAAAGCTGGTTAAGGGAAGTCCCACAGAGCGGAGAAGGTTTATGGATATGGAAATATCCCAGGTAAGACCCAAGTATTTTTATAGCTTGCAGCAGTATAACAGGCTGCTCAACCATAGAAATAATCTTCTTAAGGAAATAAATGAAAATAGCAGTCTTAAAAAGACCCTACCCGTTTGGGATGAACAGATTGCTAAAGTAGGTTCCTATATTATAATGCAAAGGTTAGCATTTATTGAAAGTATTAAAAAAATAGCCAAAGAAGTTCATAAAGAGATTTCTTTAGAAAAAGAAGATTTAGATATTGCATACAATTCTTCCATTAATTTTGATTCAGATGATGCATCTGGTATAGTAGAAGACTATTTAAAAGAATTGGAGTCAAATCACGAAGAAGATATAAAGAAGGGTAGGACAGAAAAGGGATGTCACAGGGATGATCTGTCTATTTGCATAAATGGTGTGGATGTTAAAACTTTTGGATCCCAGGGTCAACAGAGAAGCACGGTACTATCTTTAAAACTATCTGAAATTGAGTTGATGTTTAAACAAACCGGAGAATATCCTCTTCTGCTACTGGATGATGTAATGTCAGAACTTGACAAATTTAGACAATCTAAATTATTGTCCTATTTTAACAGGGTTCAAACTTTTATGACTATGACAGATTATTCTGATCTTCCAAATGAGATAAATAGCAATATGGAAATATACGAAGTATTTGGAGGGAAAGTGGCTAAAATTTAATTTTTTCTTTAAATATGGGATAAAATAAGATATAATAAAAGAAGAATGTTCAAAGACAGTTAAGATTTAAGAGAGGCCGGTGGATTTCGTGACACTACATTTAGGAGGAGATGTTATCATCTCCATGAAAGATGTTATTGCTATATTTGATATAGAAACATCTATGACTTCAGAAGTAAATAAAGAATTTTTGGAAATTGCAAAAGAAGAAGGATTTATTAAAAAAATATCGAAAAATGATCCAAAAACTTTTGTATTGGCAGAATTAGACCACAAAACAATGATATTTTTATCCCCTATTTCATCTTCAACACTTTTAAAGAGAACCGGATTTGTAAAGAATATTTCATCAACAAATAGCAAATAGAAACAAGGGGGATATGATGGAACATAAAGATATTAACAAAAATAATGATTATAATGAATCTCAGATTCAAGTGCTAGAAGGCCTAGAAGCTGTACGTAAAAGGCCTGGAATGTACATTGGAAGTACCAGCCTCCGTGGTCTTCATCATTTGGTATATGAGGTAGTAGATAATAGTATAGATGAAGCTATGGCAGGCTTTTGCGATAATATTGAGATTACAATACACAAGGATCTATCTGTAACCGTAAAAGATAATGGTAGGGGTATTCCAGTAGGTATACATGAGAAACTACAAAAACCTGCTGTAGAAGTAGCTCTGACGGTTCTCCATGCAGGTGGAAAGTTTGGAGGAAGCGGCTACAGTGTATCCGGAGGACTTCATGGAGTAGGTGTAGCTGTAGTAAATGCTCTATCTGAATGGCTAGTGGTAGAAGTTAGAAGAGATGGACATATTTATACCCAGCGATATGAGAGAGGTGTCACTCAAACAGACCTAAAGATAATAGGGGATACAGAGGAAACTGGTACCACTATAACCTTTAAACCAGATCATTTAATCTTTGATGATTTAAATTTTTCCTTTGATACTCTTGAAAAAAGATTAAGAGAACTAGCATTTTTAAATGCAGGTATTAAAATAAGCTTAAAAGATGAAAGGGATGGAAAAGAAGAGGAGTTTCATTATGAAGGGGGTATAGTATCCTTTGTTGAATATTTAAACAAGAGGAGAAAGACTCTTCATAGCCCACCTATATATATTTCAGGGGAAAAAGGAACAACCTCAATGGAGGTGGCTCTTCAATACAACGATTCCTTTAATGAAAATGTATATTCCTTTGCAAATAATATAGATACCCATGAAGGAGGAACCCACCTTAGCGGATTTAGGTCAGCTGTAACCAGGGTTATAAACGACTATGGCAGAAAGTATAACTATTTAAAAGCCAATGACAGCAATCTCTCTGGAGACGACACCAGGGAGGGTCTTTCTGCTATTGTCAGTGTAAAGTTGACAGATCCACAGTTTGAAGGTCAAACCAAGACAAAACTTGGAAATAGTGAGATAAGGGGCTTTGTAGAGAGTACAGTAGCCCAGGGTTTATCTGCTTATTTAGAGGAAAATCCAAGCGTGGCCAAGGTAATTATGGAAAAGGCCCTAACTGCTTTCAGGGCCCGGGAAGCAGCTAAAAAAGCCAGAGAGTTGACCAGGAGAAAAAGTGTATTGGAAAATACCGCATTACCTGGGAAATTGGCTGATTGTACTGAAAGGGATCCTGCCCTAAGTGAAATTTTTATCGTAGAGGGAGACTCAGCCGGAGGCTCTGCAAAGCAGGGTAGAGACAGACACTATCAGGCAATATTGCCCTTAAGGGGTAAAATACTAAATGTTGAAAAGGCCAGGCTTGATAAAATACTCTCAAATGAAGAGATAAGATCTATGATAACAGCCTTTGGTACTGGAATTGGAGAAGATTTTGATATTACAAAGCTTAGATATCACAAAATTATAATAATGACTGACGCTGACGTGGACGGCAGTCATATTAGAACTCTGCTACTTACTTTCTTCTTTAGATTTATGAGGCCCTTAATAGAGAATGGTCATATATTCATTGCTCAGCCTCCTCTATATCTGGTAAAGAAGAACAGAAAGGAATACTATTGCTACAGTGACCAGGATCTTGATGATCTTTTAAATGAGATTGGTAGAGAGGGTATAGAAGTACAAAGGTATAAAGGTCTCGGAGAAATGAATGCTGAACAGCTGGCTGATACTACCATGGATCCAGAAAAAAGAACCCTTTTAAAGGTGACCATGGAGGATGCCAGATATGCAGATGAGATTTTCACTATTTTGATGGGAGATAAGGTAGAACCACGTCGTGAATTTATTGAAACAAATGCAAAAATGGTTACTAATCTAGATGTATAAGGAAGGAATGTTAATTCATGGATTCACTCCATAATAAGGTTATAGACGTAAAAATTGAAGAAGAAATGCAAAAATCCTTTATCGATTACGCTATGAGTGTCATTGTAAGCCGTGCTATTCCAGATGTGAGGGACGGTTTAAAGCCTGTTCATAGAAGAATTTTATATTCAATGTATGAGCTGGGCTTAACACCTGATAAGGGATTTAGAAAGTCTGCCAGAATTGTAGGGGATGTACTGGGTAAGTATCATCCCCATGGTGATACTTCAGTATATGATGCCATGGTTAGGATGGCCCAGGATTTTTCAACCAGATATCTATTGGTAGAAGGCCACGGCAATTTCGGATCGGTGGACGGAGACTCACCTGCTGCAATGCGGTATACGGAAGCCAGGATGGCTCGTATAACTACTGAGATGTTGGCAGATATTAACAAAGACACCGTTGATTTTGCTCCTAACTTCGATGAAACCCTTAAGGAACCACAGGTTTTACCTGCCAGATTCCCCAATCTATTGGTAAATGGTTCGTCGGGTATTGCGGTAGGAATGGCCACCAATATTCCTCCCCATAATTTAGGGGAGGTAATAGATGGTGTTGTTGCTCTTATTGATGATCCGGATATTTCTATAGAAGAACTTATGGACTATATAAAGGGCCCGGACTTTCCTACAGGTGGTATTATACTGGGCAGGGAAGGAATTCGTCAGGCTTATACGACAGGCAGGGGCAGAATAATTACCAGAGCTAAGACCCATATAGAAGAGATTGGAGCTAATAGAGCGCGGATTGTTGTAACTGAGATTCCCTACCAGGTAAACAAAGCCAGATTGATTGAAAGAATTGCAGAATTAGTAAGAGATAAGCGAATAGAAGGAATATCGGATATTAGGGATGAGTCCGATAGACATGGAATGCGCATAGTAATAGATCTAAAAAGGGATGTAAACCCCAATGTGGTGCTTAATTATCTCTTTAAACATACTCAGATGCAGGAGACTTTTGGTGCAAACATGCTGGCCTTGGTAGATGGTCAACCCAGGGTAATGAACTTAAAGGAGATTTTGTACCACTATATAGATCACCAAAAAGATGTAATTATAAGAAGAACTAAGTATGATCTGAACAAGGCAGAGGCAAGGGCTCATATATTGGAGGGTCTTTTAATAGCCCTGGATCATATAGACGAGGTTATTAACCTAATTAGATCATCGCGTACTGATCAGATAGCCAAGGAAGGGCTAATGGAAAAATTCGCTTTAAGCGAGAAACAGGCCCAGGCAATTCTGGATATGAGGTTAAGGCGTCTTACTGGACTGGAAAGGGATAGGCTGGTAGAAGAGTATGAGGGTCTGTTAAATACCATTAAAGAACTTAAGGATATATTGGCTAATGATCACCTGCAATATGCAATAATCAAAGAGGAGCTATTAGCTATAAAAAATAAATATAATGATGATAGAAGGACTGAAATTACATCAGCTCCAGGAGATATAGATATAGAAGATTTAATAGATGAACATGATGTAGTCCTTACATTAACTCACTTAGGCTATGTAAAAAGAACCCCTCTCGATACTTACAAAAGCCAGAGAAGGGGAGGTCGGGGTATTACAGGACTCCAAACCAGGGAAGAGGATTTTGTCTTTGATCTATTTATAACCTCTACCCATCAGCGCTTACTGGTATTTACCAGTTTAGGAAAAGTATATGAACTAAAGGCTTATGAGATTCCCGAGGCCGGTAGGCAGGCCAGAGGAACGGCAATTATTAACTTACTTGAACTAATGCCTGGAGAGAGAGTACAGGCTGTAATCCCTGTAAATGAGTTTGAAGAAGATAAGTATCTTTTAATGTGTACAAAGAGTGGACTGGTTAAGAAAACTCCCTTGGAGGAATATCAAAATATTCGAAAAGGTGGACTTATTGCCATAAATCTTAGGGATGGAGATGAGGTAATAGGAGTCCAGCTAACAGATGGCGATATGGAAGTTTTACTTGCCTCTTATAAGGGCATGTGTATTAGATTCCATGAATCCCATGTCCGTCCCATGGGAAGGGCGGCTATGGGAGTTAGGGGTATACAGCTAGATGAAGATGATTATGTTATAGATATGGGACTGGTATTTAGAGAAGGTCAGATATTGACCATTAGCGAAAATGGTTACGGTAAGAGAACCCCTATTGATGAATATAGATCTCAAAAAAGAGGCGGTCGCGGAATCATTACCATGAAAATAACTGAGAAAACAGGAAATCTAGTCGCTCTGAAGGTAGTAAATGAAGATGATGAGCTAATGATGATTAATTCTGAAGGAATAATTATTCGAATTGGAGTGGATGAGATTTCTACCATGAGCCGCAATACCCAGGGGGTTATGCTTATGAGAATAGAAGAGGGAAATAAGGTTGTATCTGTAGCCAAGATAAAAAAGGATGAAGATGAAGAGCTAGAGGTAGAAAAATAAAAAAACTTAGGGGGAATCTTTAATGGAAAAAATAAAGTTTATTAAAAATGAAAATCCCAGCCCGAAACCTAAGGATGAGGAATTAGGATTTGGTAATATATTTACCGATCACATGTTTGTAATGGATTATGATGTAGATAGGGGTTGGTACGATCCTAGAATTATTCCCTATGGTCCTATTGAAATGGAGCCCTCCTCTATGGTGTTCCACTATGGTCAGGCTATCTTTGAAGGTATGAAGGCTTATAGAAATGTCAATGGAGATATAGTAACCTTTAGGCCAATGGACAACTTCCACCGCATGAACCGGTCAGCAAGAAGGATATGTATGCCAGAAATTGATGTGGAATTTGTATGGGAGGCTCTTAAGACTTTACTCAATATTGAGAAGGACTGGGTGCCTTCCACCAAGGGTACATCCCTTTATATAAGGCCTTTTATGATTGCTACAGATCCTTTTTTAGGCGTACGTCCCTCTAATACCTATAAATTCTTTATCATTCTCTGTCCGGTAGGTTCATATTACCCTGAAGGATTAAACCCTGTAAAGATTTATGTAGAGGATAAGTATTCCAGGGTAGCAAAAGGGGGAACCGGTGAGGCAAAGGTGGCAGGAAACTATGCAGCAAGCCTATTATCTGGAGAAAAAGCCAAGGCCAAGGGGTATTCTCAGGTACTATGGCTGGATGCAGGTGATCATACCTTTGTAGAAGAAGTTGGCGCTATGAATATGTTTTTCAAAATAGATGGGAAAATAATAACAGCCCCCCTGGACGGAAGTATACTCCCAGGTATAACAAGGGATTCTGTAATAAAACTGGCTAAACACATGGGATACACCGTAGAAGAAAGGCGTATATCCATTGAAGAGGTATTTGAAGCTCATGAAAAAGAAACCCTTGAAGAAATGTTTGGTACAGGTACAGCAGCTGTTGTATCACCTGTAGGTATTCTAAGCTGGAAGGATAATACAATAGATCTAGGTTTAGACAAAATAGGGAAATTTACCAGTATGATGTACGACACCTTAACTGGTATTCAGTATGGAAACCATGAGGACATTTTCGGATGGGTCAAAAAAATTGATTAAGAAATAGTAGATATTTAACATTCATTTCATCACTGATTTGGAGAAAACTATGGCTTTTGTGTATTCCATAAGCCAAAGTTTTCTTAGCCAAATCAGCCTTGGAATAAACTTGGTAAATCCATTACTTATGAATAATTCTAATACTTTACACTTATAAGAGGCTATTGACATGTTCAATAGCCATTATTAATTATTTTGTTCTAATTTGTTAATCCTATTTTCCAGTTGAGAGGCCATCTGTTTATTAATCTGATCCTTGGCTGATTGATTAATATGGGATGCTTGTACATCATACCACCCCTGATTATGCATCACTTCTATAAAGAGTTTGGTATGATTTTGTTCTTCCTGCTGTATTTGTTGTAATGCTCTTATGACTTCTTCGTTAAAGGATTCCATTATACCATTTTCATATGCTGAAGATACGTATCTTTCTGTCATAATAGAATCAAGCAGCATATCTTTTTCTGACAGTTGATTCTTAGACATATATTAACTCCTTTCAATTAAAACATTGGGGCAGGTGGGTTAAATCCTCCTTGTTCAAGTAGTGATTTCAAAGTATTGGCATGATTGACTTCCTGTTCATATACCAGACTAAAAACCTTTTTTATTTGAGGATCCACTGCCTGTTCAGCATATAACTTATATTTATTAATACATATGTATTCAGCCCTTAATTGATCCTCCAAGATTTTTTTTTCACTTTGGGATAGTTCCATCTTATATTCCTCCTGCATAAATGCTTTTATGTCATTATATTCTCCCAAAAAAATAAATTTATTAGAAAAATAGTTTCTATAAAAAGAAGGATTTTTCGAAATTACGTAGAAAAGTATACCTATCGTAATAAAACCGTAAAAATTGTGTAATAAATCAACTTGGTAGAATACATAAAAAGGATGGATTAAAGTGAAAGGACGCAACTTAGGTAAAATAATAATACCTGTATGCTTGAGTGTACTTTTAACAGGTTTTACTATTCCTGATTTTAATATTAGTGCAATAAATAATTCTAATACAGAAAATATTAATATAATTGAAAACAAGCAGGAAAAACCTTCTGTTTATTCAATGTACATAAATGATAAAAATATAGGTCTTGTAGAGTTTCCTGCTCATAGCCTGAGGGTATATGATCAGGTTATAGAGAAGATAAAAAATAAATACGAAGAAGGTATCATCATTGAAGCAGACGTATATTTCAAAGAAAGCAATGGGGATCATATAATCAAAGACCAGGAACTGGTCAGTGCCATCGAGGAAGCTATACAGATAAAAAAGATGGCCCATGGAATAGTTATAGACGGTGATATAGCCTGTTATTTAAACAGTGAGGAAGAAATTCAGCAATTGTTGGAGATGATAAAAAATCCTTATCTGAAGGATGTGGAACAAAGGGAGAATGCATCTCTGGAGAAAATAGAAATTAAAGAAGAGATATCAATAAAACAAGATATGGTACTATATCAGGATATTCTTGATATAGACAGTGCTTTTCAGGTTATAACTCAAGGACCAGATGCCCTTAAAACCTATGTGGTAAAAGAAGGGGATTCCCTATGGTCTATTGCAAATGAAAATGATTCATCGGTAGATGAATTATATGAAGCAAACCCAGATTTGGAAGGAGATATTATTCAACCTGGCCAGGAGTTGAAATTATTTGCACCTAGAAATCTTATAACAGTTATAACAGAGGAAAAGGTTAAGGAAACCGAAGAAATTGATTTCGAGAAAGAGGTTCGCCAAACCGATAAGCTGTATAAAGGCGAGAGCAGGGTGGTGCAAGAGGGTAGCAAAGGCGAAAAAGAGATAGAATACCTAATAATTAGAGAAAATGGTACACGAAAAGAAAAGAAGGTAATAGATGAGACCGTTATAAAGGAACCTGTCAATGAAATAATAGAAGAGGGTACTAAATCAAAGCCTACACCTAAGCCAAAAGCTACTAGTAAAAGAAGTACCAGCAGTAGTAGATCTTCCTCCAGTAGCAGTTCATCTTCGTCTAATAGGAGTTATACTCCTATAGTACGAAATGGTGTGGAGATGACTCCATGGTATGAGGGAGCCAATAAAGTATTTTCAAGGGGATCCGTGGCAAAAGTAACCCATGTAGATACAGGACTAACCTTTTATGCAAAGAGGCGTGGAGGCACAAACCACGCTGATTGTGAACCCTTAACTAAAAAGGATACAGAAATAATGAAAAAAATTTATGGTGGGTCCTGGAGCTGGAGCAGAAAGGCAATTATAGTTGAAGTCAATGGAAAGAAGATGGCAGCCTCCATGAACGGGATGCCCCATGGTAGATCCAGCATTAGCGGTAATGGTTTTTCCGGGCATTTCTGTATACATTTTTACGGTAGTAAAGGACATGGCAATCCCAGGCAGGATCCGGATCATCAGGCTATGGTAAAGCGGGCTTTAGGAAAGTAAAAAACGAATGAAATAAGAAAGGGGCTTTAGGAGCTTTCACATAGGGATTGAATAAAAACTTAAGTGACGGCTTTAAAGGTTAGCAAGATTAAGACCACATTGGAGACTAAATTCTCTGGTGTGGTCTTTTGATATTATTCTAAATAATCTATAGCATCTTCTATTTCTTGTTCTATATCTTTATAGTATTTTTCATTAGTTACCTTCTTTAATCTCTCTTTAATGGCGTTAATAAAATCCATACTTTGCACCTTTTGTACAATTTCTTCAAAAACTTCACTCATCCAATAGAATTCTTCATCAGGACAGTCATTTAAAATATAGCTAATGGTTTTATCTAAGTTCTCAGTTAAAATAGAAATTTCTTTTTCCCAAACTTCTTCAAGACCAAAGTCATCATTAATTTCCAAAGAAAGTCGTTTGGAAATCAGCTGTGCAAATTTTTCTTTAATCATTTTTTCTTCCTCCTATATATAGAATTTTGATTACTATCAGGAAATACCGTTCCTATTCTTCCGTGAGTCTTAATAACGCCAACCTTAACTCCTTTATAAATACCAAACATCGCTTTCCCTTTAGTGGTATGTTAATTTGTTTTTAGACTTGCAACATGTTCTCCTGCACGTCTTATATCCTTTTTTGTCCAAGATTTAGGAAACCAAGCTTGATTGATTCCTGACCTTTTTCTTTTATCTTTATGATTAGGAACATTTCCCACTCTAACACCATTTGAATAAGTTTTTACTATATTGTACTTGATTCCATACTTTTTAAGTTGGTTTATTCCCGTTTGTCCATGACCACCACTAACTAATCTTAATTTATCTTTCTTTTTTGATGGTTTTGTATATTTGCCTTCAGTAGAGTGTACTAATGCAAAATCACTAACACTCCTTGAAGCACCCTAACACTCCTTGAAGCACCCTTGGTATTTAAATATCTGCCACTTCTACTTGTCCCCACTAAGCTACACCTGCTTTCTTTCTACTTATCCAGTCAGGTATATTAATGAACGTAGTCCTGTTTTCTAAATCTTTGAATATTTGTTTGGGCATTGAACCATAGACAAGTACAACTTCTGGTTCAAGTTCGTCTAACATTGCTAAAAGTCCTTCCCTAAAAAAATACTTATCTTCCTTGCTTTTAACACAACCATAGGTTCCAATTGAAACTATGCTATTTTTATCAATTCCTAAAAAGGCTACTTTCTCTGACAATTCCACTGTTGTGTAAGTTCTTTCATCACCCCACCTTATATTTGGAATTACGTAAATCCCTTTAGTTTGAAAATAGTGACCAACAGCACGACTCATATATATATTTGCTATTTATAGGCATAAGGGCATATCCCTATATAAAGAGCAATCTGGAGATATAATCCCTTTAAACTTCTTTAAGTCATCAACATAATCATCTGTAGCTAGTAAAACATCAGAGAATTTTCTATCGTACTCATAAAAACCTACAAAATCCTCATAATCGATACTTTTACTCCTAATTGAGAAAGGTACAATACCTTTAGGAATTATTATTTTATCTGGTCTTTTTATATGGGGAATCTCCATTATTCCACCAAATAAAGCTGTTTCAACTAGATCTGCTCTAAAGCCATCATCTATTATATTTTTTTTCATCTAAAAATCCTTTCCGCCCATTACGGCATTTGCATTTTGGTTAATTTACCAGTAGACAATATGGAAAGGAATATGCTATGATAGATAGACATTAATATATGCTATAGCATATTCCAAGGAGAAACGCATTTGATAGCTGTTCCCGCAGCTAAAGAATGCGTTTTTTATTTACAATCAATTTAACCACCACCTTTCTAAATAACATCTTTAAATAAATTTAAAATACATAGTTCATAATTCGTAAAATCACTTTCCCCATATCTTAGCCACTTATTGTAATAAGATAAAGCATAGCCAGCGGCTTCATAACTAATTTCAAATCTTGTTGCTATGTCTATCGCACTATCAAGTTCTAGCTTATGGATTAAAGGAGGGGGTGCAAGTGCATATTTAGCAAAGAAATTTACCTCTTTTTCTGCAAGTTGACTTTCTTCACTATGGTCTAAGACTATATGTCCTATTTCATGCATAATGGTATTATTTACTCGCCCATATCCTTTCTCATCGTTATAGTAAATGTACCATTCACCCTTGGTTTTTTCTATACTAAAGCCGTCTTCACTTTTCTTATGAAGTAAATATCGATTTTTAAGTGGGATAGAAGAGTAAGGAATAACTTTTACACCTAGCTTGGTAGCTATTTCAAAACCACTAATAGGCACACACGATATTTTACATTCTATAAATAAATTAGTAATTATTTGTTTAATTTCCTCATATCTCTCACCTGATAACCTAATTTTCAATATTTAATCACCTCCAAATAATGCATTTATTAATTCTCTTTTTTCTTCATCTGTCATAGCAGAAGCATTTCTTCCAATCATTCTTTTCACCTTCGGATAATCGAAATCATCATTCTCAATATCTAATAGATAATCAGATGTTGTGTTAAGTGCAGTAGCTATATTAGCTAGTACTTCTGGTTTTGGCTCTCTTTCTCCAGCAATATAACGTGAGATAGTTGCCTCAGTTACTCCAACCCTATCTGCCAAGTCTTTTTGTTTGATGTTTTTATTTCTCAAAATCTCAGCAATTCTTCCTCCTAAATTAGTAGTCATATAGATTCCTCCTTAATTTTACTTATTTATATAACATCACAATCTTTCCAATTTGGCAAGTCCCATTACCATATATAGATTGAAAGGGGCTGTTGCAAAATAAGCCCTAGATAAAAAAGCAGATGAGAATCAACCTTTTGATTTTCATCTGCTTTTTTACACAAAAAATCGGAACTGACTACAAGAGATTAAGTCCGTATAATGGTGTAAAAAGAAAAATAAGTTGAGCCAAAGCTCATGCCTCGGTTAGAATATAGTTACCCAACAATACCAAACCGAGGAGGATGAACCATGGCTCAGT